>JAAYJV010000006.1 GCA_012522755.1 Candidatus Hydrogenedens sp. | reverse complement strand
GTAAAATGGTGTGGGGACATTGTGTGCTCCTTCGGTTGTTTTGTTTCAAAAACCCATTCTACCGAAGAGGGCCACAATGTCTCCTCTTTTTGTCTACAAAAAATTGCGTTTCGTTCTTGAACTCACGGCCCCTCAGTCCTCTGTCCTCGTCCCTCGCCCCTCGCCCCTCTAAAGAAAATTCCTCTCCACTTCGGGATTCATGGTAAGATGCTTATTCCTGTCAGATACTATGGAAAAACGCCTCTATATATAAGGAAGGATCCTGATGATGAAATTTTTCTCCTCTTCTCTTGTAATGACTCTGCTCCTGCTGGCGCACCCGGCTTTTTCCGCTGTGGAGCGGAATTACGACATTGTCATCTATGGCGGCACCTCGGCGGGAATCATCGCCGCTGTTCAGGCCGTGGAAATGGGCAAGACCGTTGCCGTAGTGTCTCCTGACAGACATCTGGGCGGCCTTACATCCAGTGGGCTGGGGTTTACAGATACAGGCAACAAGGCTGTCATCGGCGGGCTTTCCCGCAATTTTTATCATCGTGTCTGGCAGCACTACAACCGGGATGAGGGGTGGACCTGGCAGAGCCGGGATTCTTTCGGAAACCGTGGACAGGGTGTGCCAGCCATGGACGGAGAGTTTCGCACCATGTGGGTATTCGAACCGCAGGTTGCAGAGCGTGTCTACGAAGAGATTGTCAGCGAATACAAGATCCCCGTCTTCCGTGATGAATGGCTGGACCGTGAATCAGGCGTTGTTCTGAACGAAAACCGCATTGCTTCCATCAAAACACTGGCTGGCAATGTCTATCATGGTCGCATGTTCATTGATGCGGGGTACGAAGGCGATCTTCTTGCTGCGGCGGGTGTTTCCTATGCTATCGGCCGCGAATCCAATGACACTTATGGGGAAACGCTTAACGGCGTTCAGAAAGGAAATGCGAAATACCATCAGTTTCTGAAATGCGTGGACCCTTATATCATCCCCGGCGATCCTGAAAGCGGCTTGCTGCCCCGCATTCACGGTGATGATCCGGGCGAAGACGGCACAGGCGATCACCGCATCCAGGCTTATTGCTACCGTGTCTGCCTGACCACCCACGAGGAAAACCGCATGCCCTTCCGCAAACCCGGCAACTATGACCCCCTGCAATATGAACTCTATGCCCGGGAACTGGACCAGGGCTTTGACACAAAGCTGCGCAAGTTTGATGTGATCCCCAATCTCAAAACAGACACGAACAACTACGGTTCCTTTTCCACGGATAATATCGGCATGAACTATGAATATCCGGAAGCATCCTATGAAAAACGCCTGGAGATCATGCGTGAACACCGGGATTATCAGGAAGGCTACTTCTGGTTTCTGGCCAATGATCCCCGTGTGCCTCAGGGCATGCGCGAAATCATGAGCCAGTGGGGACTTGCCAAAGACGAGTTCACCGACAACAACCACTGGCCCCATCAGATTTATGTGCGTGAAGCACGGCGCATGGTCAGCGATTTTGTCGTGGCGGAGCCTCACCTGCGCCAGACCAAAGAAACGCCCCGCTCTGTGGGTATGGGTTCTTATAATATGGACTCGCACAACACGCAACGCTATGTGGATCGGGACGAAGATGGAAATGCCTGTGCCCGCAACGAGGGCGATGTGCAGATCAATCCCGGCGGGCCTTACCCCATAGACTACGGTGCCATTGTGCCCAAAGAAGAGGAATGCGCCAACCTGCTTGTTCCTGTCTGTGTATCCGCTTCTCATATCGCCTTCGGATCCATCCGCATGGAACCTGTTTTCATGATTCTGGGACAATCCGCCGCCACAGCCGCTGTCATGGCGCTGGATGAAAATATCCCTGTTCAACAAGTCGATTATGAACGCTTATCCGCCAGGCTGCTGGAAGATGGGCAGGTGCTGCGTTATGACCCGGAAAACTGAAGAAGCCTTTCAAGAGTCCATATTAACGGAGGTTTGCTGAAACTTTTGCATAATAAGACCCTTCACAAGTTATACAAGGAGTTTTGCTCATGTACATGAAATCTTTTCAAAAAAATACGCTTGTTCTGTTGACCTTGGTTCTGGTTCTGTCCGGAACAGCCTTCGCATCGAATATGCGTGTGACGGAAAATCTGACGCCCCTCGATGAATATGTGGCTGCGCCCGATGACAACTATCACTATGAAGTGAAGTTCAGTCGTCAGGCAAAAGGCTTTTCGGAGCACGTGATCCACATGACCTCACAACGCTGGCTCACGGAAGACCTTGTTGACAGAACCCTGTGGGAGCACTGGCTGGTGGTTGTCATCCCCGATAAGGCCGACTACAACACAGCTTTCATGAGTATCGGCAGCGGACGCAACGGCAGTGACATGCCCAAAGGCGCCGATGCCACCATTCGTCGCATTGCCAAGACCACCAATACAGTGGCGGCCAAACTTTTCCAGGTACCTAACCAGCCCTTGTATTTCACTGATGACGGAGAACGGCGCAGTGAAGACAGCATCATCGCCTATAACTGGGACAAATTCATCCGCACGGGCGACCCGGTATGGATCACGCGCCTGCCCATGACCAAAAGTGTTGTCCGCGCCATGGATACAGTACAGGACTTTTGCGCGAGCAAAGCCGGGGGCGGCCATCAGATTGACAAATTTGTAGTGACCGGAAACTCCAAACGAGGCTGGACCACCTGGACAACAGCCGCTGTGGACAAGCGTGTCGTGGCCTGTATCCCCGTGGTCATCGATCTGCTCAATGTGGTGCCTTCCTTTATTCATCATTATGAAGTTTATGGCTTCTGGGCGCCGGCCGTGAAAGACTATGTCAACTCCCGGATCTTTGACTGGATCGGCTCTCCCGAATTCGATGCACTTCTGGAAATTGCTGATCCCTACAGTTACCGTGAAAGATTGACAATACCCAAACTGCTCATGCATGGCGCTTGCGATCAGTTCTTCCTCAATGATTCCTGGCAGTATTACTGGGAGGATCTGAAAGGCCCGAAATATCTGCGTTATGCCCCCAACGCCGGGCATGGCATGGATAAAGCCGATGCACCGGGAACAGCCATCGCCTTTTATCAGCATATTCTGGAAGACCGTCCTCTGCCGGAATACAGCTGGACTTTTCCCGATGATGAAAGCATACAGGTGACAGCCGATACGCAACCGCTGGCCGTGAAACTCTGGCAGGCAAGCAATCCCGAAAAATGGGATTTCCGGCTGGGCGAAGAAAATACACCCCTGTGGACGGAAACAGTGCTGGAAAAAGGGGATGATGGATCCTGGACAGGACACGTGGAAACACCCGAAAAAGGATTCACAGCCTTCCTGGTAGAACTGACCTTCCCCGGCTTGCATGAGGATACGCTGGTGCTCACCTCGCCCGCCCGGGTAACCCCCGACAGCCCGCAGCATAAGTTGGAAATGCCCACGGATTTTTCTGAAGGCTTTCTGCATAAAAAATAAGGCCTGCTGAGTGGACAGAGTGGACAGAGCACCACAGAGAAATGGAATGATTTTTAAACCACGGAAATCACGGAACACACGGAAAAAGTGCAATGGGGCATCACAAGATCTATAATCTTAATGCATCTACTCTGTCTACTCTGTCTATTCTGTCCATTGACCCTGTATCGAAACCGAGAGCCACCTCCCGCCCCTCGCACATCCGTCCGATCCGACCGATCCGACTGATCCGACCGACTCCCCGGAGACCACTGATCTCTTCAAGTCACTTATTTTTCCTCACGACATAGGCCACGCCGTCATACCGGTTTCAGCCTTTTTATTCTCCCAAGAAACAGGATTATATGTTGTGTAATTCTGTGCATGATACTTTGACCTCAAGTACTTTCTACCGGAAAGTTTTCTGTGCAATGGATTTGTTACAGAAAAGAGAGATATCATGCCGCAATCAGGTCTATAACTTCTCCGGGTCATAACTCGCTGTCCGCCAATGTGGAAATTGGCGTTCCCAGGTGCGCGACTCAATGATGTCAGCCCTATGACATGTAATACGCCCCTCGCACATCCGTCCGATCCGCCCGATCCGCCTGCTCCGACCGACTCCCCGGAGCCCACTGCTCT
>JAAYJV010000042.1 GCA_012522755.1 Candidatus Hydrogenedens sp. | reverse complement strand
GTCAGAAAAAGGCTTGTTGCCGGATCACTGTTTATAAAATATCGCCGCCATAACACGCTGTCTGCCAATGTGGAAATTGGCGTTCCCAGGAGTGAATCTCAAGGTCTTTCAGACAGCCCCAAGGCATTTCCCGGCCCCGCAGCTTTGACACACAAAAAAAAGCCACCGACCCGAGAGAAAGGAGACGATAGGTCGGCGGCAACAGAAGGTCTTCAGAGGGAGGAGGGAGATGTGCGACAGGCTGTGCTTTGCAGGTATTCTTGGGGAAAGGAGTGACGTGAGGCAGAAGGATTCGTCAACACGGCGCGGGCACATCCCCCTCCGGGGGAGAATCGGTTTATCTTTTGATAAGAACAGGGAAGCGGGTCAAACTGGTGTCGTTGCCTTACAGGTATTCTTGGGGAAAGGAGTGACGTGAGGCAGAACAAGGAACAACGACGGTTTGACCCGCGAGTGACAAAAAGAAAAGCTGTATGGGCTGTTGGTACTCTCATCATTTTTCCCCCACGGCCAGCACTTCAGTGAAAGAAGTTTCCACATAACCGGATCCCTGGACAGGGAGAAGACTGACATGCAATACGGACATGTCACGATCTTCCTTGCCGGCTGGAAGCTTGATCTCCAGAGTATTTCTGGTTTTTTCTTCGAACATGAGGGGAAGGACGGTATATTTGTATACAGGCTGCATGGCATTGTCGGAAATGTACACAGTGTAGGATGCATGACCGCTAAGATAAGGATCGGGCACCCAGCGTAGCAGGAGTGTTTTAACACTGCGCTGACCTGTTTTGACCACGAAAACCTGCTCACCTGTGAGCCTGGGAACTTCCACCGGTTCCGACAGAATCTTGGAGAGGAAAAAACGTTCCGCCTGAATATCCGGTGACAAGGCGCGGGCCTCTTCAACAAAGGTATCTGTTTCAGCGAGCGATGCAATGCGCATATCAGAGTCTTTTTCGAAGAGTGCTTTTTTGCCCCGAGCCAGCCGTGCGAAGGATCGGTCGTTTTCCACAAGCACATCGCCGCTCACCACACTCACTTCCGTACCCTGATCAGCGATCTGAATATGAAAAGAAGTACCCATGACCGTCACACGTCCATGGGGCGTGGTAATGGTGAAACGACGGGTTTCTTTGAATACATCCAGAAACATGCGTCCACGGAATATGTTTATTTCGCGGTCATTCTCTATTATCAGAGACGAGTTCTGATAGACAGCCAGATGGGTGGGCCCTTTCAACCCGAGGAGCAACTGGCCATCAGTGCTGGTGTCCACAAGATCGCCGGCCGCCAGAAGATCCCCTGTACGAATGGGATTGCTTCTGGAAGAGATGGCGTCAACATTGTAGGAAAGACCGGAACTGCAGGTGACAACACCGAGCGCACGGTTCTCTTTGTTGATTGTTTCAGGCCACTGCAGCCACAAAAGAATGGCCAGCACCAGAAGAACAGCCGGCACATAAACAGGCATATACCGAAAGACAGGATGTCTTTTCCGTTGTTTGCCGAAATCAGGCGTGGAGCGTGTGGAAGAAGCACTGTCCCGCCAGCCGGGTCGCTTCTTTTTCATTTCAGGAAGGTGGGCCATAACACTGCTGACAAGATCACGGGGGCGGCGATCCCTGCGCAGCGATTCATAAAGGCGGGCCGCACAGGCACGGGCCTGTTGCAGCTCACGACGGCAGGCTGCACAGCTTGCCAGGTGCTCCTCAAACAGCAGGCGATCCACACGGCTCAGCTCGCCATCGAGGTAAGCATGGATCATCTTATCTATTTGGCTGCATGAGGCCACTGGATAATTCCTTCGTCGTTATGATCTGTCGGTTCCGATAAAGCCTGTCGCAACCGTTTGGCTGCGCGATTCAGAATACCACGGGTTTCATCATAAGAATCTCCGGTAAAACGGCAGATTTCTTTGTAACTCATCTCCTGCACATAACGAAGAACCACGGGCAACTGATACCGCTCCGGCAACTGCTGGATGGCCGCCTGGATACGCGTATAATCGTCACTTTCGGAAAAAGGCGCTGCAACCGCTTCTTCAGGACTCCGGCCCCGACGATGAGGAAGGGGTGTGGCTGTGTTTTGCGGACGGGCCACATGCTTGCGAAGCCAGTTGGCCGCTGTGCGGGTTGTAATGATTTTCAACCAGGCACCGAAATGTTCCCGATCCTTCAGCTGGCGCAGATTGCGATAGGCCTTCCAGAAAACATCCTGGGAAATATCTTCTGCACCGCCATAACGCCCGGCATAATAAAACGCCGTTGCATATACAGCGTCCTGGTATCGCTTTACCAAGACGGCATAAGCATCGGTATCACCTTGGAGGCTCTTGCGGACAAGTTCTCCATCTGTGGGGCTCATTGTTTATTTCCCAGTAAATTTACCTTCGGTAACGGCAAGGTACAGACAACCACTATTCTCAGTCGGATGCGGGTTCTCCGTTCTTCAACTTTCTATTAAGTAAAGAGTCTTTTCGGCTTTCAAACTGCACGCACCGCTCCATATTGGAACAATATTGAAGAAGGAACCGCCGGATAAGGATCGGCCCGGGCTTCTTCTGTATAATAGCCCAAAGTTCACAAAAAAGAAAGGAAAACAGTATTTTCATGTTTCAGGACAGTTTGTTGATTTTTGATATAGATGGTACTTTATTGCAGACCGATACCGTAACAGTGCCCGCAGTACAACAGGCTTTCAGGGAATACGGATTGGAAGAACCGACGAAAGAAGCCATCTGTTATTTTTTCGGTAAACCTGTGGAAGATTATGAGAACTGGATGGCATCGCTCTCTTCGCCGGAACAGGCCGCCGAGGTGGTGGCTCATGCCAATGCTCTGGAACTGCAATGCATGCGCCAGCGCGGCATTCTGTATCCCGGGACATTTGAAAGCATAAGGCACCTGCATGAGCTGGGCTTCGGGATGGCGATCTGTTCCAACGGGCCGGAACCCTATGTGGCGGAATTTGTGGATGCCCACGGGATGGCCCCTTTTTTTGAAACGGTATATGCCCGGGGCAACCGTTACAAAGACAAGACGGAAATGGTGGGTCTCATTCTGGAAAAGCACAGACCCGCCCGTTTTGCGGTTATCGGTGATCGTCACGACGACATTGAAGCTGCTTTGAACCATGGGGGTACAGGCATTGCCGCTGCTTATGGTTTCGGCAACGAGGAGGAACACCGGCTCGCTCACTGTATTTTACAGTCCATAGGAGAGCTGCCCGACTGGCTCATCGCACACTGGAAAAACTGACTTACTCCTTATGTATCCTGTTGGTGCTCCAGAAGGATGGCTTCTTCAATGAGCATTACGGGGATATCATCGCGAACAATATAGAGCACGGCTCCGTCTTCACGAACCAGGCCTTCCTGTATGGGATCGCTTACAATCTCTCCAGCCCGGTTTTTCAGGGTACCTGTAACAATTTCCGCATTGAGTGCATCAATAATTTCGGTCGACGCTTCCTGAAGAGGCATTTTCGTTTCAGGACATACCAGAATTTTCAAGAGTTCAGGGTTAACCATTTTCGGGTTATCTTCCTTTTTGTCCGGGTTGAGCATTATCAGGGAGGCGTAATTTTTCCGAGAACAACGGATTCAGAAGCGCCCGTGGCCTGGGGAACATTGGCGGGGGTTCCGAAAATAGTCTCGTTGCCCAGAATGGCGAAGGCGATGGCCTCGCGTGCGTCATAGGAAATTCCGACGCGATCACTGATGAAGATTTTCACCTCCGGCAGTTTTTCCTGCAGACCGTCCATGACCGTCGTGTTCATGGCTCCACCACCGCCCACAATCATCTGCGTGGCTTCATAATTGGGAGCCACATAATTTTTATAAGCGTCGGCAATGCTCTGTACGGTCGCTTCCGTGACTGTGGCAACCAGATCTTCATAAGAATGATTTTTTCTGTTGGCCAGAGCATCACGGAGATAGACTTCCAGACCGAAACGTTCGCGGCCTGTGCTTTTAGGGGGCTCTTTCTGAAAATAGTTGTCACTGAGCAGATATTCCAGAAATTCCTCAATGACCGTTCCACGACGGGCTGCATCGCCATTTTCGTCGAAGGCGCGGGTACCCCGGGACAAGAGGCGTACCGTGGCATCAATGGCAATATTGCCGGGCCCCGTATCAAAAGCCAGAATATCTTCAAACTGGGGAGTGACAACGGTGAAGTTCGCAATACCGCCTATGTTGAGGCAGATGATATTTCTGTCTTCCCGCCTGAAAAGAAGCCAATCCGCATAGGGCACCAGAGGCGCTCCCTGTCCGCCGGCCGCCATGTCACGCACTCTGAAGTCGGAAACAACAGGAAGCTTGGTCTGCTGGGCGATGACAGCCGCTTCGCCAATCTGCAGGGTGCCGATACGGTCTCCACCGGAGCCTGGCGGATAATGACCCACTGTATGGCCATGGGCGGAAACAAAGTCCACTTCCACTTCATGATCGTCGGCCTGGTCAAGCATGGCCAGAGACGCTTCGGCCAGAAGCTCTCCCAACTCAAAGTTCAAAAGACAGACATCTTTGGCGCTCATATGTTCCATGAGCAGACGGTTCTGCAAGTCAGCACCATAGGGGAAGGTCTGATGAGCAATCAGTTTTATTGCAAGACCAGGGCCGGTTCCTTTGATACGAACCAACACCGCATTGACCCCATCACAGGAAGTACCGGACATGAGACCAATCGCAAAGCGGGCTTTCTTCGCACGTATGGCTTCCAGATTCATCAGCGTGTCCTTTCTATCCTGGCGCCGGAAAAATAATGCGCCACAATTTCATTATACCCCAGTCCCGCGGCGGCCATGCCACGCGAACCATGTTGACAAAGCCCCACTCCATGTCCACGACCTCCGCCCAGAATATCCCAATATTCCGGTGTCGTGCCGGAGTGAGACGGCTTTATTATAATCATGGCACTGGGTAATCCGCCAAAAGCCTGACGGATGGCCAGTTCACGATCAACAGTCACCTTACTCTGACTGCCTGCTATTGTAACGGATTTCAACCGGCCACTTACACCTCGTTGACCTTCTTCGATCTTATGGATGGTTCCGACTTTGTATTTGCTGTTGACCAATGCCGATAATTCCGCATTGGAAAAGCGGCGTTTCCATCGGTATCCTTTATCATCGCCATCACACCAGGCCCGGGGCGATCCTCTCAACCAGCCTTCCAGGCCCCCTGCAGGAGACGGAGAAATCGCTCCACCGCGCAGATCACTTCCGCCGCGAAGAAGACCCGTGGCCGGTCCACTCCAGACAGTATCATTGTTTTCTGTCCAGCCGCCACAGCACGAGGAAAAGACTGTTGCGGCAAACTGATTCTCATAAGACAAGGCTTCGCCGGCCGTGGCGCGAATGGCCTCATCGGTGCTGGCCTGATATTCACCGGTCCCCCAATAGGCACGGCAGCTCTCCAGGGCGGTAAAATCAAAACCCTGCAATTTGTATTTGCCCGACAGGCTCGCATAGATTTCACTGCGCGCCACGAGCGCCTGTGCCTTCAACGCTTCCAAAGGCCATTGGCCGGGCATCTCAGCAGGCACCACACCACGAAGATATTCCTCCACGGAAAGGGTGCCGAATACTTCCAGGGCACTCTCAGGGCCGACACCCACTTCCAGAGGGGCGGCATACAGACGGTTGGCCTTGCGCTCCTTCCAGAAACTGCTGGAAACATCGACCACTTCTATCGCTCCGGAACTGTCTATGACAAGCGGGGCGGTCAACTGAACAGAAGCTTTCCCCTGAGGACCGTGAAGCGAACATTGCGCCATACCGGCACTGATGCGTTCCGGCCGGATCCAGGGAGCAATGGCTCCTCCTTTCAAGCGCTCAACCAAAGCCAATGCTTCTTTTTCCTCAGAACAGCGTGCAACAGAAATCCAGTGGCGACGGTTGTCGAGCTGACGCCCTGAGGGCAGGCGAAAAAGAAGCCCGAAAGTGACCACCTCGGGGGAATAGTTTTTCTCACGCCATTCTTTCATAAAGGCGTCCCGGGCCTCAGCTTCTGATGGGGCAAAAGTACGGACAAAGACATGGTAACGCTGTGCAGCGGGACGGCATTTTTCCGCCGTGAGTGTATACGCACCCGGAACAAGAGGGTAACGCCGGCCCTCCGATTGCAGTGTTCCCGCTTCCTTCAGATGAAAACTCACCTTTCCTGTCATTTCTCCATAGCGGATGCGGGCCCGGACCTCCAGAGGGTTCACACCGGCCGGAGCAGAAGGTTGAGACCAGGAAAATAACGCACAGCCCGGAAGAAAAAAAAGCAACAGCGCCAGCCGGAGTCCGCAATGAAAAGAAGCCGGGAAATAAAATTTCAACGAATTGGTTTTATGCATACAGACTCCGGAAGTTTATGCCATTGTTGTGATCAATATAGCATATGTCCAACGGCAAGTGCTCGCTTTTCTCCCTCCAGTTGAAAATTTTTCCCGGCCGGGAATTCTCCCCTCTCAGGTGCTGCGAAAAAAGGGCTTCTGATCACGCTTTTGCTCTCTGGAAAAAGCTTCGTAAAAAAATCCGGGATCCGGAAGTACCTCTCTTTCTGTTTGGGCGGAGCAGCCCTGAAATTTGACATCATCTGTTTGATATGCTACTATTTGTTAGCACTCAAGCCGATTGAGTGCTAATCCCGCCCCGGAAGTGATCCGGTTTGTTTCTGAAATCCATGCTATGAAGGAGATTAAACCATGGCAAAACAATTACTTTTTGATCAGGAAGCGCGCCTGGCTCTGCTCAGCGGAGTTGACCAGATGGCTGATGCTGTGAAAGCCACACTCGGACCGAAGGGAAGGAATGTGCTTCTGGAAAAAGCTTACGGTGCTCCCAAAATCACCAAGGACGGTGTGACTGTAGCGAAAGAAGTGGAGCTGGAAGAAGCCTATGCCAATATGGGTGCGCGGATGCTCCGTCAGGCGGCAAGCAAGACCAATGATGTGGCCGGTGACGGTACGACCACGGCGACTGTTCTGGCACAGGCTCTCGTTCGCGAGGGCATGCGCCACGTGACGGCCGGCGCCAATCCCATGCACCTGAAACGGGGTCTTGACAAAGCCACGGAAGTGGCTGTGGAAACCATTTTGTCCGCGGCGAAACGCATCAAGAATCAGGATGAGATCAAGCAGGTCGCCACGGTTTCGGCCAATGGCGATGCGACCATCGGCGACATCATCGCCGCCGCCATCGAAAATGTCGGTCAGGATGGGGTCATCACTGTGGAAGAAGGCAAAGGCTTCGACACGGAAATGGAAAATGTGGATGGCATGCAGTTTGACCGTGGCTATCTTTCTCCTTATTTCGTGACGGACCGTGAATCCATGCAGGTGATTCTCGAAGATCCTTATATTCTCTGCTACGAGAAAAAAATCAGCAATATCAATGAAATGCTTCCCCTCCTCCAGAAAATCGCCCAGGCCGGCAAAGCTCTCGTGATCATTGCTGAAGACATTGAAGGCGAAGCACTGGCCACATTGGTGGTCAACCGTCTGCGCGGTATTTTGAATGTTGCTGCTGTCAAAGCCCCCGCCTTCGGTGACAGACGCAAAGAGATCCTGCGCGATCTGGCCATCCTTACAGGCGGTCAGTTCATCAGCGAAGATCTGGGAATGAAACTGGAAAATGTGGAACTCCAACAGCTGGGCACGGCCAAACGCCTGGAGATCACAAAAGATCACACCACCGTTATTCAGGGTGGCGGAAAGAAAAAAGAAATCAACGGACGTATTGACCAGATCCGCAAAGGCATCGAAGCAAGCACCTCCGATTATGATCGTGAAAAACTCCAGGAACGTCTGGCAAAACTCGCCGGCGGTGTGGCGGTTATTCAGATCGGTGCCGCAAGTGAAGTGGAACTGAAAGAAAAGAAAGATCGCGCCGATGATGCGCTCAATGCGACACGGGCGGCTATTGAAGAAGGTATTGTGGCCGGGGGCGGCGTAGCTCTCATCCGGGCACAGAAAAAAGTACTCAGCCTGGAGCTGGAAGGCGATGAAAAAACCGGAGCTCTCATGCTGGCTAAAGCCATGGCTGAGCCTCTGGCAATTATAGCCCAGAATGCAGGCCTGGAAGGAGCTGTGACTGTTAATGAAGTCATGGCCGCCAAAGGAAATGTGGGCTTCAACGCTGCAACCGGTGTCATGGAAGATCTGGTCAAAGCGGGTATCATCGACCCCGCCAAGGTCGTACGCACAGCCCTGCAGAATGCTGTCAGTGCAGCCGGAATGATCATTTCCACAGAATGCCTCATCACCGATGCTCCTGAAAAAGAAGACGACAAATAATCCCTGTATCTGACTTTAATTCAAGCGCGTCCGGTCCCGGGTTGATCGGACGCGCTTTCCTTTGCAGATCTGACGAGAATCTGACGAAGGCATAAAAGCACTTTCAGAAATGTTGCCTTTTCAGGAAGCGGCCTGGTATTGCGATTCAAGGGATACTGCGAAGGGGTACCGCCTCTCATCCCTTCCCCTCATCATGCATTACCCCGCAATCGCTGTTCTCTGCAAAGGCTGTGAAGCACAATATTGAGAAGTTTTCTCTGTTCATGAAGACGACGATAACTCAAATATGCTGTATGTTTATTGGCTTCATTGCTTTATTTTGAACATGAAGTGTGTTTTCTGTTTGGCTTGACATAATATTAAGAATAGTGTATAATTGCACTTCAAATGATAGCGGGCTCACCTTCAGAGAAGATAAGCTATGGGGAATACATCATGGATCAGTTTCGTGAAGGACAAGTGATCGACGAGCGCTACACTGTCGTGCGGCGTCTCGGTCGTGGCGGTATGGGTGAGGTGTATCTGGTTGAAGATGCTGAGAGTGGCGAGCAGCGCGCCTTGAAAACGCTCCGTTCAAAATATCTGAACAGCAACCACGCCAAAGCGCGCTTTATCCGGGAAGCCACCACGGCGCGCCAGCTTACCCATCCTGGTATTGTGGGCATTTACAGCGCCGGTCAGTGGGAGGGAATTCTCTATTACACCATGGACTATGTGGAGGGAAAATCACTGCGCCAGTGGATGCATCAACGGGGCCGGCTGGATATCGGTTCCACCGTGCGTATTCTCTGTCTCGTGGCTGATGCCCTCGCCCATGCACACAGAATGACCATTCACCGCGATTTGTCCCCCGAAAATGTCATGGTCCTGGGTGATGGATCCATCCGGATTCTGGATTTCGGGCTGGCGAAAGTGGACGACAAATTCAAAAATCTGACCATGCTGGGCATCAACCTGGGAAAAATCGCCTATATCGCTCCGGAACAGCATCAGGACGCATCACGGGTTGATAAACGCGCCGACATCTATCCTCTGGGCGTGATGTTTTTTGAAATGCTCACGGGACGACGGCCGGAGCTGGGCGACAAAATCTCCCGGATCTGTCCGGGACTTCCCCGGGAAGCGGATGTCTTTTTATCCAAAGCCATGGCCCGCAATCCCATTGACCGTTTCCCTTCCGTACAGGTATTCCAGTCAGAACTGCTCGCTCTGTATCAACGTATCAGGGATTGGGAAATCAAACGCAAGACCCTCCACATGCGTTTATGGCTTGCCATTGTCAATTTTTTTGATAAGATACGCATCAGAAAAGTTCTCTGAGCTCTCACTTCTGCGCTCAGCCGTCATCCACCCGCCTGAAACGGCTCCGCCCGCTCACAGATCCCACCGTACTTTCAAAGGCCCGGCGATGACTCCAGAAGGGCACTGAAAAGAAATACGGCCAAGGTTCCGATAAGAAAAAAACCAATGTATCTCATTGTCATATTCTCCGCTGTTCTATATGCTTAACACCAGCTCCGGATGGTAAATTCCGTGCCGTCGAAGCAAACATAACAGCGGTGAATGGGCCAGTCCCCTGTATTCACATACTGACCGCGAAACTCCGGACCTTCCACCTCTTCAATCACAGGCTCATGAGCATGACCGCAGATGACCAGAGATTCACTCCCGGAGACGATACATTGACGGGCGTATTCCCGTACAGCCATCACTTCCGGCCCTTTCGCCGGAGGATGGGTGCTCAGAAGATCCCTGCTTTTCCTGCTGAGAAACTGAGCGAAGGCCATGGCAAGATCAGGGTGAACCCATCGGAAGATTTTTTGCAGCACCCTGTTGGCGGCAACTTTTTTGAAAAGGAGATAACCTTTGTCCTTCGGATTGAGCCCGTCACCATGGAGCAGCAGTGCCCGTCTGTCGCCAAAGTCCAGATGCACAGGCTCATGGTAGACCTGAAATCCCGTGAGCCGTGTCAACAGTTCTCCCGCCCACAAATCATGGTTGCCGCAACACAGGTGCAGGCTCAGCCCCTGATCACGAAGATCCGCAAAGGCTCGAAGTATTTCGAAATAGCCGGAAAAGTTCACGTGCCGGTATTCGAACCAGAAGTCGAATAAATCCCCCAAGCAGACCAGGCGCTCCACTTTTTGCGGATCAATGCTTCGCAGAAAAGCCAGAAATTCCTCATCAGATTTTCTTTGCATACCCGAGGGTTTCAAATGCACGTCGGAAAAAAGGAGGGTATGCTTCATGAACTGTCAGCCTCCGGCAATATCAGAGCAGGCCGATCTTGGAAAGAGGCCAGAAACGGAAAACGGCTTTGCCGATAACCTGATTGTCGCGAACGGCATGGAAACTGCGGCTGTCTTTGCTGACCAGCCTGTGGTCACCGAGAACATAGAGTTCGCCCGGTTCAAGCATACAGAGATCCGTGTCACTGGAACGCCGGTCCGCATCAAAAAGATAAGCGCTTTCATCAATCTGCCAGTTGTTGATCCGCACGATCCCCCGGTCATATTCCACTTTCACCGTATCGGGAGCAACCACATGATCCTCTGCAGACTGGGCATTGACCATTTGTCTATGCTGACGGGGATTATAGGCGATAAGCCGTTTGATGAGTCGTTTACTTCCGAAGCCTTCCAGAACAAGAATATCGCTGTCCTGAAATGGCTGAAAACGATTGAGGACAGGCAGTTTGAAGAGTTGTTGCGGCAGCTTGAATACGAGAATACGGTCTTTATCTGCGAGCGTGGGCATCATGGATTCACCCTGAACCTCATAACCTTCAACGACAAAAGTCTTCACACCCCAGAAAATGAACAGAAAAATGACTACCAGCCGAATAAGTTCAAAAAACTCGCGGCGTATATCCGGTTTGGACTGTTCCTGTTCAGGTGCTTCTGTCTCAGGAGAAAGATCTGTATCCACAGGGTTGATGATAAGGTCTCCTTCGGCTTCGGGTCTGTGTGCAAACGATCAGAGATTTTCAGGCAAGTCTCAGTATTCTTGGTTGCGTCAATAAATAATGTATGCCTACTCAATATATAGTATACCTCATTCCGTGAATGATGTAAAGAAAAGATATTGAACGCACGCCGATGCCCATGCAAATCTATGGGGCGAGGATCAGAATCTTCAGTCCATACGATCCATTCGGTCCATCTGGTCCATTAATTCCCGATCAATTCCTTAATCCCGGACATCAGCTCCCTTCTCTGATTGATCCCATGGCTCCTTTATTGTAGACTGTAGCGGTAATAAATTCGGGTACTTCCTGGAAGGGGTTGTATCCGGTGTTCAACTTGTGTAGAAAGGATCGGACATGACTGATTGGACTGCGGAATCGACACTTGGCCTGGCGCGTGGTTTTATAGAGGCGCGTGTTTTACTGACAGCGGCGCAGCTGGACATTTTTTCCCATCTCAAAGAGCCGAAGACACTTGAGGAAATCATCAGCCTTCTGTCTCTGAAGGAGCGTGGTGCCGCCATCCTGCTGAATGCACTGGCGGGCCTCGGCTTTCTCGAAAAGAAGGAAGAGCATTATTCCTGCCCTGCGAAATACCATGAATTTCTTTCCAAAGATTCGCCCCTGTCCATACGTCCCATGCTGATGCATTCGGCGAGCATGTGGTCGCGCTGGTCTGAGTTGACGGAGATCGTTGAATCGGGCAAAAAAGACACGATCACGGGGGCACTCTACAAAGGCGATGAGCTGCGCTCTTATATCTTCGCCATGCATGTGGTGGGGCGTCATGCGGCTCGAGCCATAGCGATTTGCGCGAAGGCGTCGGCCTCGAAAAAGCTCCTCGATGTGGGTGGTGCAACAGGAAGTTATTCGGAGGCTTTTCTGAATGAATATCCCGGTCTGACAGCCACCGTTTTTGACAGGGAGCCTGTCATAGAAATGGCGAAGGAACGGCTTGCTGATTCACCTGTGGCTGATCGGATATCTCTGGTTGTGGGCGATTTTTATGATGATCCCCTGCCGACAGGGCATGATCTCGTGTTGCTTTCGGCCATCATCCATCAGAACAGCCCGCAACAGAATGTGGATCTGTACAGGAAATGCTTTGAGGCGCTGGAACCGGGCGGACGCATCCTGATCCGGGATCATATTCTGTCCCCCGATCTTACCCAGCCAACGTCCGGAGCCCTTTTTGCCGTGAACATGCTTGTGGGCACCAATGGCGGCAACTGCTACAGCTTCGATCATGTCCGCCGTGAATTGGAAGAGGTGGGCTTTAAAAATGTCGCTCTGGTTCAGGACGGCGATAAAATGGATGGCGTGGTCGAAGGATTCAAAGTCTGAGACCTGTCTCCCGCAACCACGCCATAAAAAAAGACGGGTAAGCCTGAAGGCTTATTCGTTGTTGTCGGTCAGTCCCGGCCAGTCATCTGTACGGAAAGGCGAGGCCGGCAAAGCTTCGCTGTTGATCAGATTACAGACAGGGTTGTGAGACCAGGCATAGCGGACAGCCACGGGTTCGTCCACTTCCGGCGATGAAACGACGACGGTTTTTCCTTTGATGACGGCATCGGCCCAGACAAATTTCTTGTCGGCTCCGGCAATGGCAAAGCCTGTCAGCTTCTCTCCATCCCGGGCACTGATACCGCCGTAGGTGTGGGTGAAATTGATGGTAATCTCATTCTTCCGTACGCGCATGCTCTTGTACATGGGTCCGGAGAAGGGGACGCGTTTGCCATAGTCTTTAGCCAGGGCATTGAGAGCCAGGCGTTTGCCCACATCCTGTTTGTTGCGCGGATGGATGTCTTTGGCTTCGCCTATGTCAATGATGGTGGCCATGCCTGTTTTTCTCAGAGCAAGCGTCATGGTCTGGGCTTCACGCAGTTCGGCCCAATCCGATTCGACGGGCTCTTCGTTGATATCCGTGAAATTGGCCAGCTGCACGAAATGGAAGGGGAAATCTCCCTGGCCCCAGCTGTTGCGCCAGTCTGTGATCATGGCGGGAAACAGTGTGCGGTACTGATAGGCACGGTTTGCATTGGATTCACCCTGATACCAGATGGCACCCTGAATCGCATAGGGAACCAGCGGTGCGATCATGGCATTGTACAATCCGGAAGCGAGCCAGGGATCTTCGGGACCAGCCGGCGCTTTGGGCTTTTTGGGAGCTTCTTTTTCTTCGGCTTTGGCCTGTTCCGCTTCCACTTCCCAGGCGGCCAGAGCTTCATCATAAGCTGCTTTCGCTTCGGGATATTCGGCAAGCAGCTTGTCCCATTTGTTCACGAGGCCCACCAGTGCCGGGTCGCTTTCGAGCATGGGACGGCTGGTCCAGGATTCGGCGGGTGTGCCTCCCCAGGAAGTATGGATGAGGCCCATGGGCATGTCGTCAAGCTGCTGGTGCAGTTCCCGTCCGAAGTAATAGAGGACTGCGGAAAATTCAGGCAGGGTCTCGGGTGAGCAGAGTTTCCATTCCCCTTCACAATCTTCCTGAGGGGAGGTTGCGACAGTGCGTTTCACATAAAAGAGACGGATCTTGGGATAATGGGCATTGGCGATTTCACGTTCAGCGTTGTTCGAATCTTTCACGGCCCACTGCATGTTGGACTGACCGGAGCCAAGCCACACTTCACCTATGAGCACGTCGGAGAAAAGAAGGCTGTTGCCCGCTCCCTGGATTTTGAGTTCATAGGGGCCACCCGCTTTCATCTTGGGCAGATCAACACGCCAATTTCCCTCAGCACAGGCCTGGGTCTTTCGGCTGTTGGTGCCCAGAGTGACGGTGACTTGCTCGCCCGGGTCGGCTTTGCCCCAGACGGGCAATGTCTTTTTCTGCTGCAGCACCATGTGATCACCGAAGATGCTGGGCGTGCTGACCGCAGCAAAGGCATCTGTGAATAAGAAGGCGGCGACCATCGTCAAGGTCAGTAGAACATAGAATCTTTTCATAACGGATCTCCGTGTAAGTTGCGCTGCAACGAAGTGTACAGCGATTTTGGAACAGAAACTTCTTGCGTCAACCGAAAGGGTACAGAGGAAGTATACGTATTTTCCGGTGAGAGGCACAAAAGCAATTGTACGGAGAGGAAGCAGACAAATGCAATGCCCGGACAAATTGGATAAAAGTAAGGAGTGTAATTCCCCTGAGCCCTGTTTTTTTAGTATACTTGAGGGGTGTGTACTGAAGAGTCACCGTCCTTGCGCCCCAAGAGATGCGAAGACGGAACGGACTCCAGGCAAATGCACCAGATCCAAACCCTCTATTGACAACGGCCGAGGCAATGAACAAAACCCTTTCTCACATACCTGATGACAATCAGTATGAGCAGCATCCCTATTGGCGCGAAAAAAAAGCCAAAAAATGGTTGATGCGGCTCATTATTTTTTCTGTCATACTGCATATACTCGTCATCCTATTGCTTGGACTGTTCTACAACTTCAAAGAACCGGAAGTGGAAGTGCTCATGCTGTCGGGCGGAGTCACCATGAACGAAGGACCGCCAGAAACACCAGCCACACCCACTCCCCCACCGGAACCGCCCGAGCCACCGGAGCCGAAACCGGAACCGCCCAAGCCGCCGGAGCCGAAACCGGATCCGCCCAAGCCTATCCCCGATCTGACGCCCGTCACTCCCTCGGAACCGCAGGAGTTGAAGTTGACCACAGGTGAGGCCTCGGAAGGGGTACCCTCTGAGCTTGCGGGCTGGGTGCGTCTGGTGCAAAGAAAAGTCGAAGGCGTGTGGGCCGTGCCTCCCGGAATCATGATGGATCCCGCCAATAATATTGCCGAAGTCAGCTTCTGGGTGGACCGATACGGAGATCTCATCGGAACCCCCGTTGTGACCAAACATGCCACGGACCCTGTTCTCGGCGAATCAGGCGTGAATGCCATCATGCTCGCCCGGCCTTTCCCGCCCCTCCCCGATGGATATCCGCAGGTGGAGCAGCTGGTGGTTTATGCCTTTAAGCTGCAGTAGATGAGGCGCGAGGAGTGAGGAGCGAGCAAATACAGTGAGACGTGGTTCAGGTAGGGGCACGGCATGCCGTGCCCACGCTGTCCACGCTCTCCACGCTCTCCACGCTCTCCACGCTGTCCAGTAGAACGGCAGCTTCCTTTTCCGTTACAATGCTTTTGGAAGTGATTCAGGATCTTTGTCTGTTTTCATAACGGTATAAGGAGCGCATTTATCATGGCAATGACTTGGATTGATTACGCGAGTATTGTGGCCTTTATCGCACTTGTTCTCGGTGTGAGCATGTATAAGAGCCGTCAGAAGAAAGACAGTGCCGGTTATTTTCTTGCAGGGCGTGAGGCGACCTGGTGGCTCATCGGCTTTTCTCTCATAGCCGCCAATATCTCCACGGAACAGTTTGTGGGGATGAGCGGTGCCGGTGCGGGCAATACGGGCCTGGCCATTGCGAGCTATGAATGGATTGCGGCAATCACCCTGGTCTTTGTGGCCATTTTCTTCCTTCCCCGTTTTCTGAGTGCCGGCATCTTCACCATTCCTGAATATCTGGAATACCGGTACAATGCCACGGCCCGGACAATCATGTCTCTCTTCCTCATGGTGGTTTATGTATGTGTGACCATTGTGGCTGTGGTCTATTCGGGAGGACTCACGATTCATGCCATCTTTGACTGGCCGCTGGTGCGCAGTATCTGGCTCATCGGTATTTTTGCGGCTTTGTATACCTCTTTCGGCGGATTGAAGGCTGTTATCTGGGCCGATCTGATTCAGGGTTCCGCTCTGATTCTGGGCGGTGCCATTGTGCTCTTCTTCGGCTTGCAGGCCATGACCCCGGAAGGCGGACTCATTGCGGGCTGGTCCTCTTTCATGGAGCAGGCCGGCGACAAGATGCATATGAGTCTTGCCATTGATCATCCTGAGCTTCCTTTCACAGCCCTTATCTTCGGTATCTGGATTCCCAATTTCTACTATTGGGGTCTGAACCAGTACATCACCCAGCGTACCCTGGCATCCAAAAGTCTCAAAGAAGGTCAGAAAGGGGTTCTTTTCGCTGCCGGCCTGAAACTGCTCATCCCCTTTGTGATTGTCATTCCGGGGATCATGGCGTGGCTGCTTTTTGCGGATCAGCTGGGAGACGGCACGACGGCAAAAGACGCCGCCTATCCCGTATTGATTCGCGAACTGGTCCCTGCAGGACTGACGGGCTTCATGCTTGCAGCACTGGCTGGCGCTGTCATCAGCTCGCTGGCTTCCATGCTGAACTCTGCATCGACCATTTTCACCATGGACCTTTACAGGCGCTATCTGAAACGGGATGCCTCTGAAAATCAGATGGTTCTCGTGGGCCGCATCACGACAGTGATCTTTGTGGTCATCGGCTGTCTTATTGCGCCCATGCTGGCCGATCCCCGCTTTGGCGGCGTCTTCAAGTATATTCAGGATTTCCAGGGATTCATCTCGCCCGGTATCCTCACCGCTTTTGTCTTCGGACTGATCATCAAACGCACCCCGGCTGCTGCGGCCATTGCGGCCATGGTTGCCAATGTACCCATCTATGGACTGCTCCATTTTTCCTCTGTACAGACCTGGCTCGTAGGGAAATTCTCTTTCCTGGGCTCCATGAATGATGGTGTCGGTAATATAGCCTTTCTGAATCAGATGGGTATCACGGCGCTGTGTCTCATCGCTGTCATGGCGGTCATCACGGCTGTCAAACCACTGAAAGAGCCTGTGAAAATGCCTGTGAACAAAGACTTTGATCTGAGTACCTCGCCCATGATCCCCATTCTCGGTGCTGTGGTTATTCTGATTACAGCCTGGTTCTATTATATCTTCTGGTAAGAGCGGATTTTTCACTGTAGAGAAAGCACAGGAGGATAGCTGTGCCTGTTTTTTATCGCAATGGACACACAGCACAGCCGTGACCAAATTATCTTTTCAGCACGAAGTCACGAAGGGCACGGAGCTTCACAGCGCGGCATAGCCGCAACCAAATGATCTTTTTTACCACAGAGACTTTTAGAACCACTGATGGACACTGATAAATTAAAGACCTTGAGTCGCGCAGCCCTATCACCTATCACCTATAATGCGCCCCTCCCACATCCGTCCGATCCGACCGATCCGACCGATCCGACCGACTCCCCGGAGCTGCCTGATCCCTTCAAGTCTCTCATATGCCTTGCGGCAAAGACGGTCAGTTGTTGGAGAACTTGGGCGCGACGTAAAGACTTGAGTGCATAAAAAACATCTGGTCAAAACAAGATATCAAGCCGCAACCAAATCAACATACTCTCCGGGTCATAATGCGCTGTCTGCCAATGTGGAAATTGGCGTTCCCAAGTGCGCGACTCAAAGTCGTCAGCCCTATCCCCTATCCCCTATCACCTACCACCTATTCCTGGAGTTCAGCGCGGGGGAAAGAGCCGAGCACTTTGAGGTTCCGGGCATGATCGCCGACCTCGGTCAGGACATCCTGAACCACTTCCTCTTCCACATGACCGAGGAAATCAATAAAGAAAACATATTCCCAGGCTTTCTGCTGGGAAGGACGTGACTCAATGCGGGTTAGGTTGATATTGCGTCGTGAAAAGGGCAGGAGCATATTATACAAAGCGCCGGGTTTATCCTTGACCCAGACAAGGATTGAGGTCTTGTCGTCGCCTGTTCTTTTCACCATCTGATGGCCTACAACCACGAAGCGTGTGTAATTATGAGGCGCATCTTCGATTCTCTCGGCGAGCAGTTCGAGGTTATAGGTCTGTGCGGCGAGACGGCTGGCAATGGCGGCTGTGCCGGGTTCTACCGCTGCACGTCGTGCGGCCTCGGCTGTGCTGCTTGTTTCGATGAGTTCCGCACCGGGCAGGTTTGCACGGAGCCAGTTGCGGCATTGGAGAATGGCGTTGTCCTTGGAGTAGACCCGGTGTATTTCCTGAAGCGGTGCGTTGGACAGGAGGTTTTGCGTGATGTGAAGCAGCACCTCATTGACAATCTTCAAGTTGGAGGAGATGAATTTATCCAAGGTGTCACTGACCGATCCGCCCATGGAACTTTCCACGGGGACAACTCCGTAATCAATGCGTTTGCGTTCCACTTCCGTAAAGACATCGAGGAAGGAAGGCAGAGGCAGGTATTCGGCGGCAAGTCCGAAAATACGTAATGCGGCCATATGGCTGAAGGTGTCGCGAGGCCCGAGAAAGGCGACGCTGGTGGGTTTTTCCAGAGCACGGATGGCGCTGATGATTTCCCTGTATATGGAAATGACCGCTTTGTTGTTCAGAGGGCCCTGATTGCGCGCAATAAGTTTGTCGAAGACGTTTTTTTCACGTTCCGGCACGTAAATGGGTGCCTGAGCACTCATTTTCAGTTCGCCTATTTCCCGGGCGGCATTGGCCCGTTCATTGAGTGCTTCAATAATTTTGCTGTCCAGTGCATCGATCTTTGCACGCAGTTCTTCAAGATGGTGGTCCATGGTCAATCCTTCGCGAATCGGCCCTGAGTACCGGCCAGGCCAACTGTGGCGCAGGCCGTACTTATCGTTTTGATACTATTTCCAGAGGCGCTTTGGCTACGAGCAACATGGCTACACGGCCTGTTTCAAAGCGGACACGGGCGGTCATTTTTTCGCCGGCACCTTTTGTATATAATACAACACCACGGCCGAATCGTGCATGTCGGACGGTTGTTCCCGTACGCAGTTCGGAGGATTCCATTTCCGGATGCGCTGTGACAGGTGCCGATATGGTTTTGCGGAACTGTCTTTCGGTCTTGACGGCTCCGGAATAATCCACCATCTGCAGACGCTGCATGCCCGCTTCACCGAGGAAACGGCTGGGCGTTCGCCGGTTGTGCGATACGCCGTAGACCATACGGCTTTGTGCATGGGTGAGAGTGAGGGTTTTTCTGGCACGGGTCATGGCGACATAACAGAGGCGCCGTTCTTCTTCCATGTCGTCATCGTCATCATCAAAGCGGGTCATGGGGAAAAGATCCTCTTCCATACCCAGCAGGTAAACATGGTCGAATTCGAGTCCTTTGGCTGAATGACAGGTCATGAGCGTTACGGCGCCGGCATCGGCATCCCACTGATCGGCATCAGTCTGGAGAGCGAGATCCTGAAGAAAACCCTGCAGTCCCCCTGATTTGCCGCTGTCGTATTCTTTGCAGGAGACGACAAATTCTTCGATGATTTCAATTCTGTTCTGGAATTCCTTCTCATCGCTTTGACGCACATAATCCCGGTAGCCGATGCGATCGAGGAGGAGCTCCACGACTTCAGCCAGATCGGTGTCTTTGGCACGGCTTGCCAGAAAATCGATGGTCTCCACAAAAGCGGCTGCGGAACTGCGGGCCCGGGCCGGGAGCGACTGGTCATATTCCGATTCGCGCAACACCTCCAGGAGCGTCTGGTTGCGCAGGCGCGCATATTCTTCCAGCCGTTCACGGGTTGCATTGCCGATACCCCGGGCCGGCACATTGAGCACCCGGCGCAATGATTCGTCGTCACGAGGATTGGCCGCCAGTCGCAGGTAGGCCAGAATATCCTTGATCTCTCTGCGGCTGTAGAATTTGATGCCGCCCACAACGACATAGGGAATCCGTCGCTGGCGCAAGGCTTCTTCCAGGAGCCTCGCCAGGGTATGGACTCTGTAGAAAATGGCTACACGACTGGCGGGCAGCTGACGTTTCAAGAAATCTTCGGCTATGAAGTCCGCTTCCTCATTCGCCGATTCAGCAGAAAAACAGCGGACAGGCGATCCTTCTTCCTGACGGGTGTAGAGGGTTTTTCCGAGACGGTTCACATTGTTCGCCACAACGGCATTGGCCGCATCGAGGATCTTCTGGGTGCTCCGGTAATTTTCCTCCAGTCGGAAGGCCTGAGCATTGGGGAAGTCTTTGACGAAGTCCAGAATATTGTTGATATCCGCACCGCGCCAGGAGTAAATACTCTGATCTTCGTCGCCTACAACAAAGAGGCTCGAATCGAGGCCCAGACTCCGGGCAATGACATACTGGCTGCGGTTGGTGTCCTGATACTCATCAACGAGGACATGATGAAAACGCATCCTGTATCCTTCGCAGATTTCAGGGGTGGTGCTGAAGAGATAGGCTGTCAATGCCGTGAGATCATCAAAATCCAGAGCCGAACAGCCTTTCAAAGCGTCGTGATACCGTGTCCACAGTTCGCGGAAGCTTCCTTCTTCCAGAGATTCTGGCTGATCGGTCCAGGTCGGATAGGGCTCAATCTGTTTGATCTGGCTGATGAAACGCAGTGCATCACGGGGAGACACGGGAACAAAACTTTTGGGCAGATCCTTGACCAGCCGTTTCATGAGAGAGAGCTGGTCGGCATCATCGAAGATGGTGAAACTTTTGGAACGATCCAGAGCCTCCGCTTCACGCCGCAAAACCCACAGACCAAAGGAATGGAATGTGCCGATGAAAGCCGGAACAGTTTCCACACCGAGACGGCGGGCGAAGCGCATGCGCATTTCTCCGGCCGCTTTGTTGGTGAAGGTGAGTGCGAGAAGATTGCGCGGGGAAACGCCCTGCTCTTCCACGAGCCAGGCCATGCGTTCCACAATGACGCGGGTTTTCCCGCTGCCCGCACCGGCCAGCACCAGAATGGGCCCCGGCGATGCACTGACAGCGGCCTGTTGTGTCGCATTAAGTCTGGTCATGATCGATAAAAAATCCTGATACGAGAGTGGAACAGGGCGAAAGCGCTTTCCTTTCAGCCGTCTGAGGACAGTGTTCCGGTGACTTTTGAGAGAAATGATATGCCTCTGCGCAGCCGTTGATCCTCCCCCACTCCCTTCCGTGATTTTTTGTGCCCTTCAGTTGACCGGAGACAAAAAAATGGCGCGCCTGGCAGGATTCGAACCTGCGACCCTCGGCTTAGAAGGCAGATGCTCTATCCAACTGAGCTACAGGCGCACGTCTTGAAAAGTTTAACTTGAATGATTCCGCTTTGTCTTTCAGCGGGAAAGAGTGCAGAAAGAGAACCCTGTCCCGCAACTCACCCTTCCCCATCCTTTTTCCAACCGCTTCAGGCGGCCCCGGACTGCTGATAATGATAGCACAACCACGGTCTGACATCAACTTGCAGACCGGTCACTCTTGATCTTCTGACCCGCCCTCTTTTATACTGATCAGGAATCATTTTAAAGGAGACTTTTTCATGCGCACAGCTGCTTTATTGCTATCCACGCTCGCAGTGGCCTTTTCCGCAGCCGGACAGGGTGTTTTTCAGGATATCATGGCCGGTACGCTCATCAATCCGGAAAAGGGAGTCTATTCCTGGTACGAACTCAAAGATGCCGAAGATGGCCGTACTCTTTTCGTCCGCCAGGCCATTGTGGACGAGAAAAAGGTACAGGGCAAAAAAGGATATTATCTGGAAACGGAAATCATTCCGGAAGTGGGCTTTCCCGTGATCTACAAAATGCTCCTCACCGGGCCGGCCACCCAAAAAGAAAATGTCCATGAAATTATTGTGCGCGAAGGATTCAATGAACCGGAAAAAATCGCACTGGACAGCCTGGAAAGCCCGGACGATGACCAGGCGGAAGCAGTACGGACTTCTCTGGGTACAGAAACCGTGGTCACCCCAGCAGGAGAGATTCAGGCGGAACGTTTCAGCATTGAGCAGGCGGGTGAAACAACCGAAGTGTGGATCAGTGATTCCGTACGGCCCATGGGCATTGTGAAAATGATCAGTCAGGACGGCGAACTGCTGCTCAGTCGCAGTGGTCAGGGCGGCGAGGATGGGGAAAGCGCTCTGAATCGCCTTGCCCCTGAGGAGATGAGTCCTGATGTCAAAGTCCGGGTTGAAACCGGTCCTTCCCGTAACTTTTCCGGAAGAAATCAGTAAGCCTGTTTTTCTGTACAGTCCACACATAAAAACATTCCCAAGCGATCCGGCTGCCTGCTCCAGTCGGTGAGCGGGATGTGGTTTTGAAGCACTGTGCTTTCTTGTTGCATAATGTTGACACTGAAGGAATGCCGATACTCCCAGTACACCCGGCGGGTCAGCCCGGCTCCCCGCTCAGCCAGTTGATTAGATAAAAGAGGAATCGTTGATAATGAAAAACACTCTGTTTGTAATTGCTTTGGCGGTTTTTGTGGGACTGCACAGTCTGACTGCATCTGCAGCGGGCGTGACCATTACCGGTGCCGGTGCGTCTGTTTCCCTGTCTGATCTTGCGGGGACTCCGACCATGCTCACCGTCATACTGAAAGAATCCAATGCCAAAGACAGTAATCTGAAACTGGCGGAAGTACGTGAAGATCGTCTTATCTTCTTTACGAACACAGGGGATATCGTTCCCTATATGCTTGATTCCATTGAGGCCATTGAGGTGCAGGACGGTATTGTTGAGCAACGCCGTGCGCTGGATCTGGAATCTCAGGTCCTTCGTGCGGAGCATCAGCGCATTGTTGAGCGTGCCTGGTCACGGGTTCGCGATCTCTTTCAGCAAAACGATGACAACCAGGCTCTGAAAATTGAGGCGGCCATGCTGCTTGCCCTGTCGGGCGATGAAAATGCCCATGACTATTTGCGTCAACTTGCGGGATCCAATGATATCAGTTTGCAGTTGGAAGCGGCCGGGATGCTTTTTCTGGTCGGCGATATTATTCCGGAAAATCTGGTGCGTCAGGGTTTGGAAAGCGGGAAACGGGATGTCCGTGTCACGGCTGCAAGTCTGGCCGGACTGGCTGGCTTTCAAGATGTCGTGCCGGTGATCCGACCCATGTTTCAGGATCGGTCTGTACAATTTTCCGCACCGGCCGCCCGTGCTCTGGCCCGGCTGAAAGACACGAGCATCACCCCGCGCCTGCTGACCATGCTCTTTGAATTGCAGCAGGAGAAAGGGGAAGCGGCTATTTTCGCTCTGACGAAGCTGCAGGATACCAGTGTTGTGGAAGAACTGAAGTTCCGGCTTCTGGAGGCGGACGGTTCCAACCGCCTGCGTCTGGCCCGTGTGCTCTTCAATCTGGGTGATCCCGCCGGAGTAGATGAACTGCAGCATATATTCAAGACCTATCCCACGCTCATGCCGGAAGTGTCATTGCCCCTGGCCACAAACGGGTACTGGGATGCCACGCTGTTTTTACGCAATCGTCTGGCCCGTCGCGAAGACCCCACGGAAAGCAATCTGGTCTTCCGTGCACGCAATGCGCAGGCTCTTCTGGCAAGCGGTGATCCCTCGGCCATGGCTGTATTTCAGGAACTGCTCCGTTCCAATAATTCCGTGGTCACCAGTACTGTCTTCTCTTTGATGGCCGAACTGGGCCAGCCGCGGCTCATCACCCTTCTTCAGCCGAGCATTGAAAACGCCGATCCCGGCTTCGCTCTCAATGCCTGTAAAGCCGTGATCTCTCTTGCCCTGCCCTCCTTCCGGGAACGTCTGCTGGAATATCGTGTTGAATTCCCCGAAACAGAATGAAACCATACAACTGCGTATTTCCGGGCGGGTCCAGGGAGTGGGCTATCGTTATGCCATGCGGAGTGTCGCACAGCAATTGGGTATCACGGGTTGGGTGCGCAATATGCATGACGGCTCTGTTGAAGCGATGATCCAGGGAAATGGCGACGCTTTGGCTGATATGGCAGCCTGGTGTGCACAGGGTCCCGCTTTCGCCCGTGTGGATGAGGTTAGCAAAACAGTCATCAGTGGAGAGGCCGTTCATGAACACTTCAAGATCCGCGGATGAAGCGCTTGAACGACGCATTCTGACCCTTCTCCGTGATGGGCTCTCACAACGCTATGCAACAGCCCATCTGCGTAACTATGCGGAGTTTGACGGTTTCTCTGATGAATCACTGGACCGGCTGCGGCACTTTGCACTTCGTCATATCTATCCGGATTGGGAAGAGCGGGACTTTCAGATCCGTGTGTTTAAAAAGACAAAGGCCTTGCTCGCCTCTCTTTCCAGGCTTCTCAAACTCAGTAAAGCCACCTGGAAAGCTTTCTTTCGCTTTGGTCCCCGGATCTCCCAGGCGGCTCAGGCGGGATTGCAGCTGCTCGACAGTTTTGAGGCAACTCGCAAACTGGAGGCTCAGCTTTTCAATCATGTTAAAGAACTTGGCCTGGAAGTACGCATCATGAACGAGGGTATTTCGGGACTTGCTCCGGCTCTGGCGGCTCTCTCCACTGCTGAATATGAAGCTTACCTGCAGGGCTTGACAAATCTGGCCGATCTGTTGACCCGACCGGAACTGCTGGAAGCGGGGGAATCGGTCTTGCGCGAGATTGCTCAGACCATGGAAAATCAGCCTGATTCATATGATGAGGAAGAGCGTGAGGGTGCACGTTATGCCGTGAAGGTACTGGCGGAAGGGCGCAGCCTCTTTGATTCCTTGCCGACTGAACTTATCGCCTCTGGTGTGGCTGCTATCACGAAGGTGGAAATGGATTGGCTGGCTCAGGCGGCAAAGGAAGACTGAGGAAAAAAAACTGCTTCTTCTCTCCGAAAATGGCTGATTGCCGAAAACTTCTTATCTGTCCAAAAAACAGCACCAGCCATAAAACAAAGAGCAGCGCCTCTCCCCGATGGGAAAAGACGCTGCTTTTTTCATGATTTCAATGCAAACAAATGGCTCAGTTCACCGCCACCTCAACCGCATATTGGGGCAGCGTATTGAGGTAGTTGCCATATCCTACCACCAGCGTGGAAAGAATCAGTATGGCAAGCCCCACGGCTACAAGTACTTTGGTGCGTTTGCTGGTGCCGTGCCATTCTTTCAGGAAAATACCCCACAGGGTGCTGAAGATGATGATGGAGGCCATATGCAGCGTCCAGCTGGAGAAACTGTATTTCCCCATTCTGGTTTCGCCCATGCTGTAGAAGAAAAATTGCATATACCAGGTGACCCCGGCCAGGGCGGAAAACACATAGTTGTTCAGCATGGGTACGCGCTTGGATTCTTCACTTTCCGTTGCCTTGGTCATGGGCGAGAAGTATTCGTGGCCGCTGCGGTTTTTGAAGTTGAGGAACATGCACCAGATAAAGTTCGTGGTGAATCCGCCCCAGAGCACCACAACGAGGATGGGAAGATTCTGCCAGAGATCGGATTTCCCGGAGGCCGTAAGGTTTGTGAGAGCGATTTCGGCTATAGGCTTGCCCGCCGCCATGCCATAGGCCATGGAGGCGCTGAGAATACCGGAGAAGGTGGCGACCATGAGTCCTTTCGGGAAGTTGAATTCTTTGATGGCCGCTTTCTTTTCTTCTTCAGGCATTTCACGCTCTTTGGACATGCCCGCAGCGCCACTGATGCCGATACCGGTGAGACATACCAGAACACCGAAAAGAATGAACTGTCCGGGCGTCTGGACAACCAGCGTCGTGATGGTTCCGTCGAAGATGGGCGGCATGAGCGTTCCGAAGGCGGCACAATAACCCAGGGCAATGGCCATGCCCAGAGCAATGCCCAGATAACGCATGGTCAGCCCGAAGGTGAGTCCGCCCAGACCCCACATGGTGCCCCAGAAATAGGCCCAGGCCAGGCTGCTTGCCGGTGCGCTGCGTATCACGCCGATGGTATCAGGCACAAGAATGCTGGCCAGAATAAGGGGCGCAATAAGCCAGGAGAAGAAGCCGCCCACAAGCCAGTAGGTTTCCCAGGACCAGCGTTGTACCCGTCTGTAGGGGATATAAAAGCTGGCTGAAGCCAATCCCCCGAGCCAATGAAAGAAAAGACCGAAGACTAAACCCATGTGCTGTTCCTTTATGTTGGAGACCTGGCCTGAAAGAAGCGTGACTGTAAAGAGAATACGCTTGGTATCAGACGCTGATTTGTTTCATGATCCTGTTCAAGAATACTCATAAAAGGATGGATAAATCAACCCCCGCAGTAAAGATACCTCCTTGGGATCAATGAAAGGCTCAGCGCTGTACAGCAACAACCAGATGACCTTTTTCTTTCACCACAGAAATCATAGCGCACCTGGGAACGCCAATTTCCACATTGGCAGGACACCCGGGAAAAGGCCATGACTTATATATGCACTTGACGGGAGAACAAAGACTCAGAGTTTACAAAGGCTTTTATTTTATTCTTGGTTGGCAAAAGACCTGTTACCGCATCACTGTTTACAAAATGTCAATGTCATAACACGCTGTCGCCAATGTCCCCATTGACATGCATCGCGACAAAGCCGGTCAGTTGTTGTAGAACCTTGACGCGACGTAAAGACTTGAGTGCATCAAAAGTATCTGGTCAAAAACAAGATATCATGCCGCAATCAGGCTTATAACTTCGCCGGGTCATAACACGCTGTCTGCCAATGTGGAAATTGGCGTTCCCAGGTGCGCGACTCAAAGTCATCAGCCCTATTACCTATCCCCTATCCCCAATCACCTGTAATACGCCCCTCCCACATCCGTCCGACTTCCCAGAAACCACTGATCTCTTCAAGTATCTTATTTCTTTCACGACATGCACATCCTCTGCCGGAAAGTTTTCCAGGTAATGGATTCATTTAAGAAAATAGAGATGTCATGCCGTAATCAGATCAATATGCTTTCCCGGTCCTCATACGCTGTCTGCCAATGTGGAAATTGGCGTTCCCAGGTGCGCGACTCAAAGTCGTCAGCCCTATTACCTATCCCCAATCACCTGTCACCTATAATACGCCCCTCATCCCTCGGTCCTCGCCCCTACTACAACCCCCGCCGTCATCCCGGTTTTTTTGCGACCCGGTACGCAGGTCAAAGCGTTCAGCCACAACAACGCAAAAAATGACCGGGATCCAGATTGGGAAGACCAAGAGAAGCATAACCTACCCTTTTCAGTGTTGAATCTTGCCGAATCAGCACCAGGAAAAAGAGGAAGAATGACTGATGCCGTCCCCTGAGCTTCTCTCGTCACTTTCTGGATTCACTCTTTCTCCTTCCAGTATACTGAAGTGTGATCATGCTCTCCGGTTTTAACAGACAAAAAGCTTCTGCTGTATCCTTCCGGCGGAGAAAGGCATCAGTTGGAAGCATAAGGAAAAACAGATGAAAAAAGTACTTCTTGTTATTCTTATCGTGCTGGGTGTGCTGCTCATCGCCATCATTGCGGGCGGTGCCATCGCCTGGAATAAATTCGATGGAGAACTGGGACTTTCAGCTTCACCCGTGTTGCAGCATCAGACCGTGTGTGATCCCGGCGCACGCCTGCGACTCATAGCCAATCCTCTCTTGCTGGTTCCCTATCTGGTCGATTATCTGCCTGAAAAACTGGACCTCCCCTTGAATGCGGATCAGATAAAAACACTGCTTCCCCATGTGCTGCCCCGGGAACTGGCGGTTCTGATCAAGACGGACATGAACACCCATAAAGCGCAGCTGACTGTTTTCGCCAATGAACAGCGTCTGGGCCGCTTGTTTGCAAAGGAGTTGAACGGACAGAATCTTCTGGCCAAAGTGAAACAGATCAACTGGACTTCTGACGGTTTTGAACTGCCGGAACGGGGCAACCTTTTCGTGCAAGGCACTCTCGCCATTCCTGAAGCCGTGGAAGAAGAGCTTTTCGAACTGTGGCCTGTACAAAGCAAAGCAGCTCCCGCTGCTATCGAGGGCAACCACCATCTTGAACTGGTACTGGACAATAACAATGGTGATCTGCTGGCACTCATTGCAGCAGGCGTCAGCTCCGGCGGCCAGGACTGGGAAGCTTTCCGAAAAAGCCAGGAAGCGGAGATGGCCATGGGCGTGGTTCAGACCATCCAGACGGCCAGGCTGGCTGCTGATCTGAACGACCCGAATACAGCCACCTTCATTCTGCGTATTGAAGCCGATGAAACGGGCGGACCCGGACTGCAGTTTCTGCTATCCGGTCTGGCCCTGCCCTGGGTTACGCAATACTTGAAAAATGAAATGGACCTGACCCTGAGCGGTGACCTTCAGTGGAATGAAGCGGAAAAAGCCATTTTAGGCAGCTATACCCTGACCGGCCTGGAAGCGGTCATTCGTCAGAAGATGGCCCTGTAAACATTTTTCTCTTTTCGATTATGATATGTTTCACGCAGCCGGAAAACTTCTGTTCTCCGGCTGCCTTTTGTGTCAATCTCTTGAATATCCCTTTTTATTCTGGATGAAAGTTCGCCATGCACCGTGACAACAGTTCTTCTCCACCGCTGATCCCCTGGCTGACCGCCTGCGGCACCGTCTTTATCTCCAGCGCCTGCATCATGATTCTGGAACTGGTGGCCGGGAGAATTATCGCCCGGTATATCGGGGTTTCGCTCTATACCTGGACAGCAGTCATCGGCGTGATCATGCTGGGCATGGCTCTGGGCAATCATCTGGGCGGACGGCTGGCTGACCGGCGCATACCGGAGCGGTCGCTGGCTGTTCTTTTTCTTCTGGCGGCCCTGGCCTGTTTCATGATTCTTCCTCTCAATCGTCTGGGAAGCCTGCTCAGCTTTCTGGGTGGCCGCCTCTGGCCTCTGCGCATTTTTCTGCATGTATCCCTGGTCTTTCTGATCCCGGCTCTGCTTCTGGGCATGATTCCGCCCGTGGTGGTGAAAATGGCTCTGGGTCTCAAGCGTAAGGCCGGGCGCACTGTGGGCAGTATTTTCGCCTGGGGCGTGGCGGGCAGTCTGCTGGGCACCTTTCTCACAGGCTATTATCTTGTGATGGTCTGGAATGCTTCCACCATCCTCTTTGTCTCGGGGGGCGGACTCGGGCTGCTGGGGCTGGCATACAGTCTGCACAGCTTTTCCCGGTCTGTAAAAAAAGAGACCGCTGTTGCAAAGGAATCGGAATCGGCGCCGGACCGGACGAATACCCCGGGCCTTAGAGAATGGGCTCCGGCTGCGGCAACCGTATTTCTTTCCAACACGGCTTTCATGGCTTATGAACTTGGTGTATCACGGCTCATCGCACGGGAATTCGGAAGCTCCCTCTATACCTGGACCATGGTTATCGGGCTGGTTCTGGGCGGGATCACCTTCGGAAATTATCTGGGGGGGCGGCTGGCCGACCGGAGCTTCAGCAACAGATGCATTGCGGCGGTTTTATCCCTCTCCGCTCTTGCTGTCATGCTCTCGCCAGTCTGGAACGGCCTGACCAGTATGAAACGGGGCGAAATCCTTTTTCTCGCCCTCCTTTCCTGGCCCATGCAGATCGCGTTGCAGCTGGCCGTGCTCTGTCTTGTCCCCTGCTTCTTCATCGGCATGATCAGCCCGCTGCTGGTACGCCGCAGTCTGGAAAGCGGCCGGGGTGCCGGAGCTTCTGTAGGCATGATTTACGCCTGGGGTTCTCTGGGCGGTATTTTCGGGACTTTCCTCTCCGGCTACTGGCTCATCCAGTGGATGGGCGCTTTGCCCATGATTCTGGCCGTGGCTTTTTCTCTTGCACTGGCCGGGTTGCTGTACAAGCCCCGCCGGATCCTCTCCGTGGGAGTGGTATTGCTCACTTGCGTCTTTCTTGCAGCGGCTCTCTTTCCCACCGTGGCTCCGCTTTCCTCTGTATATGCACTTATCCGAATCCCTTCCGCTTACAGTGACCGTACGGTCTATGAAGAGGAAAGTCAGTATTCATACATTGCCATTTTACAGGATCGGGAAGAGCCGGAAGTACGGGAGATGCTGCTGGATCAGCTTGTTCATTCCTGTATAGATCTGCGCGATCCCACACGGCTGCTTTATGAATATGAATGGGTCTATGACAGTGTGCTGGAAAAACGGCATCCCCGTCCTGCGCAGCTGCATGCCCTTGTCATCGGTGGCGGCGGCTATGCCTATCCCCATCATCTGGAACTGCTGCGACCGGGCAGCAGGATTCTGGTATCTGAAATTGATCCGGCTGTTACCGAAGCAGCCCATGCACAGCTGGGATTGCCCCGGGACACGACCATTGATATCCGCGACATGGACGCACGCAATGTGATTGATGATCTGCTGGCTCAACAGGGCCGTGATGATGTTCATGGAGATTTCGACTATATTTTCGGTGACTCCATCAATGATTACACGGTTCCTTATCATCTCACCACTTTGGAATTCAATCAGCGTCTCCACCGGCTGTTGAAAGAAGACGGCATGTATCTCTTCAACATGATCGATCTGCTGGATTCAGGTGCGTTCCTCTCGGCCGTGGTGCACACCTGCCGTCAGGTTTTCGAAGAAGTGGCTGTCTTCAATACAGGCCGCCCTTCCTTCGTGCGGGATACCTTTGTCGTCGTCTGTTCAAAACAAGCCCTCTCTCTCGATGATATCCCCGGTCGGCTGGCCGCTTCTCATGACTATACAGGCATGCGCATTCCCAATGTGACCCTCAATGAATTGATCCGGAAAAACGGGACACTCCTGCTGACGGACAATTTTGCGCCTGTGGAGAACCTGCTCGCGCCGGTGGTACGGACCCGCGCAGGCGATGCGGGAGAACTGTATCTGAATTTTGCCAGAATGGACGCGGCCCGTGGAAACCGGGCCCGGGCGCTGAAACGCGGGCACAAAGCATTGGAAATTCACCCGAACTGGCCGGAAGCCTCTGAATTCCTGGCCGGGCTCATGAAAGACTCAGGCGATGAGGACAGCTGGCTGGAGGCACTGGCCCGGGCCATACCGGGTCATTCCGATCCGGCACTCGCCTGGTCCAATCTGGCTCGGGCCTATCTGGAGGCTCAGCGTGTTGATGAAGCCATGGCCGCCTGGAAAGAGAGCATACGCATCAAGCCGGACTATGTTTTTGCTCTCTACAATCTGGGAGTATTGCATGGTATGCGCCAGGAAATCCCCGAGGCCATCGCCTGCTGGAAACAGGCCATTGCTGCGGAACCCGATCATGGAGACAGCCTCTACAATCTGGCGGCGGCCCATCTCATGGTGGGTGATATTGAAGCGGCGCGCGGCTATGTGGAACAGATGCAGGCCCGTAATCAGGAAGTGGATCCGCAGCTTCTGGAGGCTGTGCAAGGACAGGCCCGTACTGCTCCGGCTCCTCAGGCTGATTCCTCTCCCGTCAGTCCGGAAGAACAGTAGACAGCGTTTTCGCAATCAGGCGGCGCCCCTCTGCTTTTGGATGGGTGTCCTGAAGTGCAACACCACGGGAAGAGATGCCGGTCACGATAAAGCGGTCCTGAAGCAGGTCTCCCTGTTGAACAGTCTGTTCTTCCAGATCTGTATAGGCATTGTTCAAACGGAAGACGGCCGTTCCCTCATCAGCATCAACGCTGGTCAGAATAAACTTGAAGAGAGCCGCTTCTTTACGTATCTCATCAGCGAGATGGTTCAGGCCCTGGTCGAAATCCACCGTAGCCGCAGCTGAGCAGTCTCTGTTGGCATTGGAAAGACGCAACATATCAAAGGGATTGCAATAGGCCTCCTCCTCGATGTAGCGGGTCAATCTTGTCCGGATGTCACGGATAATACGGAGGTTTTCCGGTGAATTCTCTTCTTGAAGAGCACGAATGGCCTCGCGGTGCACTTCCAGCAATGGGAGACCTTCCGCAAGCATGGATTCCGCACGATTGGGTGATACTGTGGTGACAACCTGTTGCGTGCCACGGCCGGAACGGAACCATTTCCAGCCTATATCCGCCACAAAATAAAGAACGATAAGCCCGAGAAAAAATGCTGCGATCACCAACAGTTTAGGTCCCAGAGATTGCAGGGGAGATGAAGTGGGCTGTGGCGATTCTCTGGGACGCCGTGAAAGAATATCCACGGAATAAATATCTATCTTGGAAGGATCCAATTCATCCAGAGCCTGCTCCATTTTCGAACGGGCATCGGACTGACTGGACTGCTTATTACGGCTGCGCTCCTTGCCTGTCCCTTCAGTGTAGGAACGGCTTTGCGCTTTTTCTTCTTCGGCAAATGCTTCCAGAGCACCAACCACATTGGCTGAAGGCCTGTAAGAGGTGCTGGTTTCCCCACCCAGATCTTCCACTGTAAGCGTTTCATCCGTTTTACGGGGACGCTGCAGCGTGGCACCGCAAAAACGACAACGCTGCGCCAGAGCACTCACAGACATGCGGCATACATGACACAAGCGTGTTGGATCTTTCCCTCTTTTGTCGGAATAAAAACCAGACATATTCAAGCAATCCTTTCACTAACCGCTGTCCTGAATTCAAGCATGCCAGAATATTCTCCAATCTACGCTCATCAATACTATTCCATTCCTATTATACAAATCTCAGCTGAACGGAACCAGTGTTGACGGGATTATTTTTTTATTCTTTGTTGAGACTTCCTGTCTGATCCGGATTTTAGGAGAGAAAAGGGGAAAAGACGGCGGAGATTGACCTTCGGGATCCACGCTGTCCCCTCCCTCTCCCCCGCATCATTTCCTTGTTCGATGGCCTGTAGGTTACAATAGAAACCAGCGTTCCTTGAGAAAACATCAACAGGTGAACCCATGGGGTCAAGCACAACAAATCCACTCATCAAACGGGCCTGGTACAGCGCAACGATTACGGAATTTCTGAACAGTTCCGATGAGTATGTCCTCGGATTGATTGCCGCACAGAGCACTTTTTCCATCGAGCTCGCCCAACGCAATGCCTGGCAGGACAGCTTTGACATCTTGCGGAAGGCTCTGTCCGGTTTTCATGGGAAGCTCTATTTTGAATTTGATATCCCCCGCATGGGCCGGCGCATTGATGTGCTGGCCGTAATTGGCGGGATCATTTATATCCTCGAATTCAAAACGGGTGCCACGACCTATCTGCGCGCTGACCGGGACCAGGCCTATGACTACGCCCTGGATCTGAAAAACTTTCACGAGGGAAGTCACAATCTCCCGATAGTGCCTGTACTGGTGGCCACTGACGCCCCTTCGGTGCCTTTTGCCCTGGTGAGTCATGGCCGTATGGCCGGACTCTATGAAACAGTTCTGGCCAACAGTGATAATCTCCGGCACTGTCTCACCAAAATCCCCGAATATATTTCCTCCGAACCCTTCGATATTCACTGCTGGGAAAACTCCCGTTATTATCCTACGCCCACGATTATTGAAGCGGCCCGGGCCTTGTACGCCGGCCATGGTGTAGCGGAAATATCCCGGAGCGATGCAGGTGCTCAAAACCTGCAGGAGACTTCGGAAACACTTTTCCAGATTATCCAGGAAGCGGAGGCGAAGAATTTCAAAGCACTGTGTTTTGTCACAGGTGTGCCGGGAGCAGGCAAAACACTGGTGGGTCTGAATATTGCCACGCAACATATCGATGCGAAGGTACCCCGTATTTTTCTGTCCGGTAATGGCCCTCTTGTCAAAGTGTTGCGGGAAGCCCTGGCCAGAGATATGGTTGAACGGGAAAAGCGGCTGGGAAAGAAAATAAAAAAAGGGGACGCCCGTACCAAAGTCAAAGCCTTTATTCAGAATGTCCACCACTTTCGAGATGATTATCTGAAAGACCTTCGGGCTCCGGCGGAACATGTTGCTCTTTTTGACGAAGCTCAACGCGCCTGGAACCAGAACCAGACAGCCGCTTTCATGAAGCGGAAGAAAAAGATCCAGAACTTCTCACAGTCTGAGCCGGAGTTCCTCATCTCTGTTATGGATCGCCATGAAGACAGCTGGGCTGTCATCGTCTGTCTTGTTGGAGGCGGCCAGGAAATCAATACGGGAGAAGCGGGCATTACAGCCTGGGTGGACGCGGCTCTGGAACATTTTCCTCATTGGCACCTCTATATCTCGCCTCACCTCCATGAAAGTGAATACGGTTCCGGCGATGTACTGAAAGCCATTGCAGAGCATCCCACCATGATTTGCGAGCAAAAATCAGAACTGCATCTCAGTGTATCCATGCGTTCTTTCCGCTCGGAAAGGGTCTCCGAATTTGTGAAGAAAGTACTGGATATTGAAGTCGCTGAAGCGGGGCGGCTGCTGGAAGAAATCAATGAGAATTATCCCATCCGACTGACACGGGATCTGGACAAAGCCAAGAACTGGCTGAGAGAACAGGCTTCGGGAAACGAGCGTTACGGTATCGTTGTCTCTTCTCAGGCGGAACGTCTGAAGCCTTATGCCATTGATGTGAAAAGTCCCATGGATCCTGTAAACTGGTTCCTGGAAGGAAAAGACGATGTCCGCTCCTCCTATTATCTGGAAGACGTGGCCACAGAATTTCATGTGCAGGGGCTGGAACTGGACTGGGCCTGTGTTGCCTGGGATGGGGATTTCCGCTTCAGGGATAAGACCTGGAAGCATTTTTCTTTCCGGGGAAATAAATGGCAGCGTATCGCCAAGGCCCAGAGACAGCTCTATCAGAAAAATGCTTACAGAGTGTTACTGACCCGAGCCAGACAGGGAATGGTTCTGTATGTGCCCACAGGCGAAACTTCAGATCCCACGCGGCTTCCGGCTTTTTATGATGAGACCTATGCCTATCTCTGTGACATAGGCCTGCAAACCCTGTAATTGAATGGGCTTGACAGGAAAGGAACAAAAAGCAGAGGTTGGAAGGAGGGGAAAATGGTGGGCGATACTGGACTCGAACCAGTGGCCTCTGCCGTGTGAAGACAGCGCTCTAACCAGCTGAGCTAATCGCCCACTGCCGGCATACAATACCACAGAGAGGATAAATCATTCAAATTGAAGCGGGGTCAGGACTTGGTTTCTCTGTGCCCATTGTGATGAAAAAAGAAGAACAATTCGCTTGCGGCCATGGTGCGGGCCGCGGTTTTTTCAGGCGAGCCTCCAGACCCTCTTCTTTGCCACGGGGCATAGGCCTTCTGCTATCATAGTAATCAGGAAACACGCTCACCATGAATGCCTCCCGTCTGCTCATATTCAGCCTTTTCACCCTCCTTCTGCCAGCATTGTCTCTCGATGCTTCTGAAGGCGGGCAATGGGATTCTCCGGCAATGGGCAAGCCGCTTCTTGCAGCACCCATCAATGCGACCTGGGCTGCCAATCACGGGACATCGTGGTATGAGAAAGGCTTTCGTGGCTTTGTCTTTGAAGGGATCCTGGATGACCTGAAACCCTTCCCCGCTGAAGAGGAGGCTTTGAGTCTGGCGGCCATCCCCTTTGACGAGGAGAATACGGGCTATATTGAAACGATGACGCATCCCGACATTCTCAGGGAAGCCGTGATGCCCGGCGACTGGGACGGGTTGAAAGAGGAGATTCTCGGGGCGTCCAACCGCTTGCGTGCCGAGGGGATCACGGAGAATTTTCTGGCCATGAAACTGGCTCCGGAGGCACCGTGGTTCACCAGTCCTTTGTGGCGGCGTATCGCGGAGTCCCGCTTTGATCTGGCCAGTCGCTTCTGCAGAGACACCCGACTCCGGGGCATTGCTCTGGACAGCTGTTCCGACAGTCTTTTTTATGATTATCGCTGGGATGGCTGGCCACCCCATATGAGCGCCGAGACCCTGACTGAAGAAACGCGCCGTTTCGGGAGACGGCTGGCACTGGTCTTTACCCGGCACTGTCCCGAGGGCATTATTCTGCTGCGAGCCGATTCTCCGGAAAGCTGCGGGCCTTTGTGGTTTGTGTTTTTTGATGCGTTGCTGGAAGGGCTGCAAAGCTCCCGAGGTGGCGCCCTCCGTCTTCTTTTTTCCGGGCTCACAGACAGTGACAGGCCTCAGAACTATCAGGCGAGCCGGGAAAAAGTGGAAAGACTCTGGGAAGCACGTCTTTCCGGTCGGGCGCAGCAGGGTTGGCAACGGAAAGGAGGACTTGTCTTTTCGCTGGAGCCTGTGGACTGGATCGGAGACATGCCAGTGGCGCGCCAGGCTGTGGAACAGTATATCCCCGCCTTGTACGAAACCGCACTCCAGGGGCTGGACTACATAATCATTGATGCACCCACAGGCGGCTGGTGGCATATCCCTCCCGATGTGGCTGAACAGTTTTCCGGGCTGTACCAAAAAGGGCGGGGCCGGGTACGTTTTGCGCCGCCCATCCCCCGGAGTCTCGATGCTTTTCAGCCCCGCCTGCTTTACGAGAGTGCGCAACTGCTGGGCGATCTTATTATCGGAGAAATGGCCTGTACGGTACTGCATCATGAGGGAAAAACAGTGCTTTTTGCCCGGGACGGTATCCCTGAATCCATGGGCTGGCCTTTGAACACGGGGATCATGACAGTTACTGAAGCAATGTCTGGCGAGAAAAGATATCATGGACCCCGGGAAGGAAGGGTTACTCTTCCGGCAATGACTGTCCCGGTCTTTATTGAAGGCTCACCACTGGAAGAATATGCCTTGCCCGCTTCCTTCGATCTGAAAATTGAGCCACCACTGAGCAGCGGAGTCACCCGTTCGCGGATGACCGTGAGTCTTGCCAATATGCTCACCACGCCGCTGGAAGGGATGGTGACTTTATCGACCAGCTCACGTTATGCCCTGGGCTCTTCGGCAGTGGCCGTTTATATCAATCCGGGCGAGCGCCTTTCGTTCACACGTCATTTGCAGGGCCTTTCTTTTCAGGGAGCCAACCCCTCCTTTGTCATGACTTTCAACAGACCCAATGCAGTGCCGGTGGCCCGGGAATTTTACTTTTCTGCAGCTCCTCGGGAGAGGGACTGTCTTTTTGTGGATGGACCTCTGACAGGAGTGCCGGCCTGGCTTCCGGGCCAAGCCGGAAACCCGGAAAACAGTCTGGTCTGGTGTGACCGGCGGGGCAGGCTGATGGCTTACGGGCTGGAGAAGGGTGAATCGCTCTGGTCGTCCCGCTTTCGAGGCAGTTACAGTCAGCCTCCGGTGCTTCTGAAAAACCGACGGAGCGAATGGCTGATCGCGCTCGCCAATGACCATAACCGCATACGCCTGCTGGACCGGGCTGGTATGGAAAAAGCCCTGCTCCTGCCGGAAGGAAGTCATATTACGGAGCTGGCCGTGGTGGAACAGGACAAGCAGGGGGACATTCTGGCCGTGCTGCTGGATGAGGAGAGCCTGATCTTTTATGAGGGGGGCCTGCGCTTTCTCGGGAGAAAAAAAGGAGCCGGAAAGATACATCATCTCACAACCCATCCGCTTTTCCCGGAGACACTTCTTTGCATTACAGAAACAGAAGAATCAGACAAGACTTCTTATCATCTGACCTGTCTGGACGGGACAGGGGAATCACTGTGGTCGCAGGATATACCTGATGCACCCACAGCAGCACCGCTTATCCGGGCTCTGGCTGAATCGGATGATCCGGAAATATTCCTGCCCGACCGTAGAGGTGTCATCCACGTTTTTTCAGGAAAAGACGCTGGTGAACACAGCTCTTTCAAATTGGACGGCATGAAACAAATTGAGCGGTCCTCTTTCCTGACACTCCATGAGAAGGAAATACTGCTCTGTCAGTCGGGCAATACCGTCGCGGCTTATGGCCCGGAAGAAGACGGCACAGCGATACTCCTCTGGCAGCTGGAGATATCAGGGCTGACAGCACTCGTGACCCAGCCTGAGGGAGCCGGAATCATTGCGGGAACAGCGGACGGTGGTCTCCAGGCTTTTTCCGCGGCTGGAGACTATATGTGGGAGGACAGGCGCGGCACGGGAGCAATCACTCACTTGGATACTCTCCCCTCCCCTGCTCTTCAGAGCTACCGCCTCTTTGTGGCCAGTCAAGACGCCTGCATCCGTATCCTGGAGGTTCAGGCCGAGAAGTGAAGGGCCTGTTGGCGGAGGTAAGAATTACAGATCTTCAAGAACAAAACAAGCCTTTTCATTGAGAAGCATCTTAAATGTTGTCGTCCATTCTACGTTCATAGCCTCGCAAACATTGGGAATCTTCACTTTTTTTCTTGTGTCAGAAGGCTGCTCATGGGTTACCACAACATGTCCGTAAGTAATGGCGTATGCGATGAGAAACAGATCTGCTGATTGCAAAAAAACATCGATGGCCTCTCTCTTATACGCCAGTGGTGGACTGTTCACCCATTCACTTAGCATTACGAGCGCCAGCTCAACCTCTGGTTTATAAGGAAGAAAAAATTCTTTATTGTGACATTCAGCCCATTTGGCCAATGGGTCTGACCCCTTCTGCAACTCTTCACGCACTTTATCTATACTGAAAACTTTTTGTTGGTTGTTTGCCATATGCAGCCAGTCCCAGAAAGCAGGACAGAATTGGGGCATATAATATTTATTTTTTGCTTCCATCCTTGTCCAAATCAACTTTTCTTGGACAGGCCAATGCAACGACCAGTTAGCCTGATTCTGGAAAGCGCAAGTGTTGAATTATTTTTTCTTCCACGAAGTCACACTAAGAAACACGAAGGGAAGAAAAGAAAAGGAAAACTAT
>JAAYJV010000041.1 GCA_012522755.1 Candidatus Hydrogenedens sp. | reverse complement strand
GCTTAAACTGTCCAAAGCTTTCAGTTCCATGATGACCTGATCATAACAGATCAAATTTTCTTCCACGAAGTTACACGAAGTTACACTAAAGGAAAGACGATGCAAATATAAAGGCATGAAGCCTGTGCAAGTCATTTGTTGAATTCATTGGTGTTTTGGGCAGGTTTTGTCTTCATTTTCACGGGTTCCAGAATCAGGCTAACTGGTCGTTGCATTGGCCTGTCCAAGAAAAGCTAATTTGGACAAGGATGTAAAAAAGACACATTTTTCCACGGAGACTGTATACTATATATAGGGCACTGTATGGTTACTTTGCCTGACAACGACTGATCTTTTTTTGCTCCGGAGGATAATCCTCATGAAAAACATGCTCTCTCTTGCTCTTGTGTCCCTTCTGGTTCTTGTGCTTTTGTCCGGATGCATCTGGATAGAAAACACGCCCCCTCAAGACCCCGTGGAAGGGGAAGAAATTCTGGAAGGCGAAACTCCCGAAGGTGAAAGCCCTTCAGAAGGGGAAGCCCTTGCGGAAGGAGAACTCCTTGCAGAGGGGGAATCTTCCGAGGGCGAAGTTCCCGAAGGAGAAACAGAAACCCCTCTGTTCACCAGCGCAGACCCCATGCAGCAAAGCCGCAATGATTACCTCCTGCACGAGGAAGCCATGCCCGATGCGGGCAGCGATGACGATCTTGGAAAAGATTCCCGTGAGCTTGTGGAGCCTGATGTGATCCGCCGTGCCGGAAATCTCCTTTATATCCTCAATCAATATCGGGGATTGACTATAGTTGATCTCGCCAATCAGGAGCTTATTTCTCAAACACCCACCTTCGGCTATCCGAGGGATCTCTATCTGAATGGCAATACGGCCTATGTGCTCGTGAGCTATGCACAGGATGTACAGCTGGACGAAGACGGCCGTTACCAGGTCTCCTACGGTTCACGTCTCTATGTCTTTGACGTGACCGATCCCGAGGCTGTCTTCTCCCGGGGTACCCACAGCTTCCAGGGCGACCTCATCGACAGCCGTCAGGTGGGCTCCATACTCTATGCCGTGTGCACCAATTACACCTGGTATTACGCCAAGGACAGCGATACGGCCATCAACACGGAGACCACTGAGAAAAGCTATGGCGACACCTGGGCCATCAGTCTGGATATTCATGATCCCGAAAATATCACTCTCGCAGATGAGATCCAGTTTGAAGGCTTTGGCAATCTGATTCAGGCGACCAGCGAGGCCATATTCTGCGCATCAGGTGACTGGTATCACGACAGTACGACCATCACCTGTGTGGATATCAGCGACCCTCAGGGCCGACTCCTGAACCATGGCACCGTAACAGTAAAGGGACATCTCGCCGACCGTTTCAAAATGGACGCCTGGGAAGGACACCTTCGTGTTGTCAGCAATACAGGCTGGTCAGACAGACGGACTCTGGTCACTACAGTGAAACTGGAAACACTGGAAGTATTGGCACAGATAGAATTGGACAGCGCTGCTGGAGACACCACCTATGCCACACGCTTCGACGGTCCCCGGGTTTATATTGTGACCTATTTCAATGTGGATCCTCTTTATGTGGTGGATCTGAAAGACCCCGCCAATCCACGGGAACTGGGCGAACTGGAAGTGCCCGGCTGGTCCACCCATATTGAAGTCCGGGGCGATCGTCTCATTGCTCTGGGTGTGGATGATACCGGCGGAAAGCGAAAGGTCATGGTCAGTCTTTTCGACGTGGGTGACCCCGAATCTCTTGAGCGCAAGGGGTTTATCAGCTTCGGCGATGACTGGAGCTGGTCCACAGCCTATGAGGATGTGAAGGCCTTTGCCATTCTCGATAACATGATTCTGGTTCCTTTCAGCGGATGGAACCAGGGCAGTGGCGGCTATGACCGCGTCCAGTTCATCTCTTTTACAGACGATACTCTTCAGGCACACGGTCATGTGGATTTGCAGGGCAGTGCCATCCGATCACTTTTCCATGAAGGTCTTTATTTCACGGTCACCCAGGAACAGCTTGCCGTCATCGATGCGGACAATCCAGACCGGCCTGAAATCCTCAACAGCCTGGCTCTGGCTGAAAATCTTGTCGATGCCGTGCCCTTGCAGGATGGCTGGCTGGTGGAAGTGGTCAGTCGTTATGACTCAGCCGACACCATTCTCCAGGCTATCCATGCCGATGGCTCCGTCGGAACAGAAGTTACTCTCAAGGTACCCTCCATTACAGACACTTTCCTGTGGAACGACAAGCTCGCCGTGGTGGCTTCAGGTTATGGCTATTATCCCGATTACAGAAGCTTTTACGATGTCTTTCTGGTCGATTTCTCCGATCCCGCCGAGCCGGTGCTGGAAAAGGAAATTCCTCTGAAACTCGACCCCTGGTATTCCTACTGGTGGATGAGTTACGACTATCACTATGCTGAACCAGCGGTTGAAAAAATGGCCAGACCCGGCATTTACTACCCCTATTATTACCAGGACGACTCCCCCACTGCTCTGCTGGCTGGCGATCATCTCGTGCTGCGCGGACTCTCCGAAGATTTCGACAGTTATCTGGGCGGCACTTCAGCCCATCAGGGACTTGTCCTTATTGATCTGGCCGATCCGGACTCCGTTCATTATCTGGGCCTGGCCGATCCCGATCTCCGGGAAGTGAACAGCGACGGCAAGCTCCTGTATCTCACGACCCGCAAATCACTGGGCACAGATTCAGGGCAACGCTCCGTCTGCGCCTATTATCTGAGTACCCTGGACCCGGCTTCCATGATCATCGGCAAGCCCGTGAACGTACCCGGCCTTTTCCAACACCGTGTTCCGAAAAGCAATATCATCGTGCTCAAAGACACGCAGTACCGACAGGACGACTCCATCAAGGAAATGCTGCGCTGTGGCATATTGGGCCGGGATATTTTCTCATTACAGGACTCCATCAACCTGCCCTTCTACAACACGCAGATCGCCGCTTCCCATAACTTTGTCACCTATGTGGGCTATGCATCTTCCTATAACGGCGGCGTGATCGCCGACACCCTGCAACCTTCTGATGCCCTGATATCAGCCCGATATGAAAACGGCTATGTTCTGGGAGCTGTCTTTATCAATGATAAAGGCGGCTTCAGCTTCCATGAAACACAAAATGTGGGCGAAGTCTGGTGTACCCTTCTCGGGGCACGGGAGGGAAGCGCTTTCCTCTCCGTTGCCGGAGCGGCCGCTGCACAATGGGATTTCAACGACTCGCCGCCGGAACAGATGAAGCTTCTTCCCGTCATGGGTTATCCCGGCAAAATGCGCTTCGGTGAAGATACCGCCCTGCTGACCCTCGGCTATGGAGGCATCGCCACCTTTCCTCTGTAACGCTTCGATACACTGAAAACAATCTGACCCGGGACTCATCAGAGTTCCGGGTTATGTTTTTGGGTCATGAACTCCTGACGCCGGGCCCGAACTTCTTCATACAAGTCTTCATACAGCCCCACAATATGATCGAGTGAAAACTTTTTCAGAGCCACGCGACGGCCGGCCCGGCCCAATGATGCGGCAAGCTCAGGGTCTGTGAGAATTTTCCGGCTGTAATCAGCCATGGTCTCAATATCCCCCACTTCACACAGATAACCTGTCTCCCCGGGGACCACCACTTCCGTCACGCCGCCGCTGTTGGTCGCAATGACAGGCACTTCGCTGGCCATGGCTTCCAGAGGAACGAGCCCGAAACTTTCATGTTCGCTGGGCTGGATAATGAGATCCGCACAGGGGAGAAGATCTTCAATATTGGAGCAGTTGCCCAGATAGGTGATGCGATCGTCCACACCCAGTTGACGGGCCACACCGGATGCTGAGAGGCGTTCCGGTCCGTCGCCGACCATGACCAGCCGGGCCGGCATATCGTCCAGAATCCGTTTGAACACACGGACCACATCAGTCACCCGTTTCACAGGCCGGAAGTTGGAAAGATGCATGATGATCTTTTCTTCCGGAGAAGCCAGAGTATAGCGGTTCGTGTCCCGTGTATGAAAACGCGAAACATCCAGAAAATTATGGATGGTGCGTACAGGCTCTTTCAGATCAAACTCCCGTTCCGTCTCGCGGCTCAGCCAGTCTGAAACAGCTGTTACGGCACAGCTGCTTTCCATGGCATATTGCGTGGAACGGTAAAAGGAAGGATGACTGCCCACGAGAGTGATATCGGTTCCGTGGAGTGTGGTGATGAGGCAGAAACGTTTTTCCGGAGGAAGCATTCCCCGACCGAGGAGAGCCGCAACAGCATTGGGAATAGCGTAATGGGCATGCCACACGCCGATATCATATTCCTGCGCCACTTCGGCTATCTTGCTTGCCAGCGCTATGGAATAAGGTGGGAGCTTGAAGAGCGGATAGTTGATGGTATCCACGGAATGGGCAAAAACATTGGGCTCATAATGGGAAAGACGAAAAGGCGCTTCCAGGGTCACAAAGTGTATTTCATGACCCCGACGCGCCAGCGCCAGGCCCAGCTCCGTCGCAATGATACCACTGCCGCCGGCTGTGGCATGACAGGTAATTCCTATTTTCATGATCTGTTCCTTTCGCCCCACCACAGGAGAAAAGGGCTTCCTTATTCCACAGCGGGATAGGGTCGCCGTTCAGATTCTACCAGACGGATCTCGAAAAGCCACGGCCAGTATTTACCCGTAACAAAAAGCCGTTCCTCTTCGGCGTCCCAGGCGGTGCCATTGAGCACATCAGCCCGAGCCGCTTCTTCACGACTGAGCAGGCCACTGCAATTGATCCAGCCCGTCACATAACCACTTTTGGGACAGATGATGGCGATACGGTCCTGCTGCCAGATATTGGCGTAAATCCGGCCATCAATATATTCCAGCTCGTTCAATTGTCGGATGGCTTCCCGGCCATAGCGCACATGAAGGCTGTCTTTCTCCTCAAAATTGCGCAGATCAAGAAAGCGCAGACGGCTTGTTCCGTCGCTCATGATGAAGCGGGAGCCATCATGGGTGATCCCCCAGCCTTCGCCGAGATAACTGAAGTCGCCGATCTCTTCAAAGCTCTCCAGATCGTAGACAAAACCCCGGTTGGAACGCCAGGTCAGTTGAATCAGCCGATTGTTCTGGATGGTGATTCCTTCTCCGAAAAAAGAGGAGGCCAGAGACTGTTGCTGTACCGCTTCCCCTGTCTCGAGAGTCACTTTGCGGATACTGGATTTGCCGTTGAGGCCTGTTCCCTCATAGATCCAGCCGTCTTTGTATTCCAGCCCTTGCGTAAAGGCTTTCGTATCGTGAGGATAGGCGCGGATCACTTCACAATCGTAAAAAATGATCTCTTCAGGCGGAGGATAATCCGAGGGCGGCAGCGGTGCATAACAGCCGCCACAACAGCAGGCCAGAAGAGATGCACAGAAACGCCACAACTTACGGCTTGCAGCAGAAAAAAACATATACACAATGACAGCCTTTCTATGGGAAAGGGTTGCATCTTGTCCGGACGCTGTCACCGCCGGGGAGGGTCATGACGGTCACAGCCACAGCTCTTTGAATATGAAAGCAGGGGAGTCCCGGGCTTTCCTGATGAAAAGGCCTGTTATTCTTCTTTCTTCAGTGTGGCCAGGCTGCGTTCCAACTGCAGAAAAATCTGGGTCCGGCTGCCGTCATTGATGATGGGCTCGCAGAATTCGAGGACCGCATCCTCCATCTTCGCCCCTTTCATCCGTTCGCGGATCCGGTCACGGGCATCTTCAAAAGAGAGGGAATGCTGAGCCTCCGTTTCGACCAGCTGCACCAGATGCATGCCATACTGACTGCGTATGGGGTTGCTCAGTTCTCTGGGCTTCAGCGCCTGGCTCGCTTCCACAAAAAATGGAGGCAACATACTCACAGGCATCATCCCCATATCACCGCCCTTTTCGGCATCGGGCGCTTCCGAAACGCTTCTTGCCACCGCAGCGAACTCTTCGCCTGCTTCAATCCGCGATTTGGCGAGCTGAATCTGTTCTTCGGCTTTTTTCCAGGCCTGGTCATCCGCTTTCATGGCATTGGGCTTGGGCTCGATCAGGATCTGTTTCAGATGGATGCTTCCCGGCACTTGAAAGACCGTGGGATTGTCATCATAAAATTTCCGGACTTCCGTGTCACTGACGCTGACATTGCTTTCTTTGGCCAGTATTTCGACCATCTGCTCCGCAATGAGTTGACGCCGGACACTGTTGAAAGCCTCTTCACGGCTTTGCCCGGCCCGTTCAAGCACCTGCGTCTCTCCCAGTTTTTCGCCGCCCGTCTCTTCCACGAACTCCATAAAAGACTTGAGTTTTTCCTGATATTCTTTTTCAACAGTCTTGCTGTCCACCTGAATATTGCGGCGGGCGGCTTCCTGAATCAGGATTTCTTCGCGCAGCAGTTCACCCAGGATGGAGAGGCCCGTATGAATGCGCAGTTCATCCGAGGGATTCTCCTCTCCGAGCATGGCCGCCACCTGATGAACCTGACGGCGGTATTCCTCCAGAAAATAACTTCCTTCAATGGCTGTACCGTTGATCAATGCCACCGGTCCGGCCGGCACGGAACGCTCGACAATATCCAATTTACCGAGATTCGGAGCCTGGGCCGCTCCGGGAAAGGCTGCAAAACTGACCAGTAACATCAGTACAAAACTTTTTTTCATAACAAAATCTCCTTCCTCTCATTGTAGACAAAGAGCCTGCAGAATCACAAGATTTTTTGCCCCGGAATCACGCATCGTCCCACGGAGGGGACCGCAATGCAATGCTTCAGCGCCGCACTCTGAAGTTGCGCGCGCATTCAATGATATCAACCAGGTTTTTCAGAGGGGTATGGGGAAGTACGCCATGGCCCAGATTCAGGATATGACCCCGAGATTCTCCTTCTGACAGACATTGCTCCACGGCTTGAAGAATCTCTTCTCTTGTCCCGTCAGCCGTCAGATAATTGTCCACATTGCCCTGAACCACGAGATCAGCGCCCAGACAGGCCCGAGCCTCGGCGATGGAATAACAGGCCGGAAGAGAAAGAACATCCGAACCCGCCTCGGCCAGATCTTCCAGAGTAACGCTCCTCTTGTCGAGACGGGAAAAAAGAATGGCCGGACCTTTTCTCTTCAGTGCCGCAAAGATGCGCTGCTGACTCGGGAGTGCAAAGCGGCGGTATTCTTCCCGACTGAAAAGATTGGCACAGGATTCAAACAACTGGACGGCATCGACACCGGAGGCGAACTGATAGCTCAGGTAGTCAATGGTCATGGTGGTCAGCAGATCCAGAAGCGCATCCACCCGGCCTGGATCTTCTTTCATAAGTCGACGGAGGGCGGGCAATTCGGCGGAAGGACTTTTCCCTTCCGACAAGAAACTCAAGAGCGTCAAAGGCGCACCGGCAAAACCCAGAAGAGGCACCTCTGTTCCCACTTCTTCGCGGATCAGGGCGAAGGTACGCGCAACAAAGGGCATTGTCTCCCACACGTAACAGGAATGAAGCAACCCCTCTTCAAGGAGAAAGGATTCCGGATTCTCGAGAACAGGACCCGGCGAAAAACGGAAGAAGGCACCCATCCCTTCCAGAATCGTCAGGATATCCTGAAAAAAGATAACAGCATCAACACCCCATTTCAGAGGGAGAAGAGATATTTCAGCGGCGAGCTCAGGAGAACGGAAGAGTTCTTCCAGCGTCAATCCGCATTCCTGACGCAACCTTCTGTAGGCCGGATCACATCTACCGGCCTGACGCATGAACCATACGGGAGTGCGCGCTGTCTTCCCGCCGCACAGGGCATTCATAAAAAGGTCTTTTTTGTCTGTCATATCTCCTCTCGGCACAAAACAGAACGAAAGCACCGGCCGGAAAACATTTCCGTCTCTAATGCCTCTTTATTCTTCTTCAAAATCTTCTTCCAGAGAATCCTCATCATCCAGATCCGAGGAAAGATCGTCTTCATCTTCATCGATAACCGTCAGATCGTCCGTATCCGATTCTCCCTTGTCATCATCTCCATCGCTGAGTATAACAGGTTTGCGGCCTTCCTGTTCATCCTCGTCCTCCTCTTCCTCACTCAGCTCAACGTCATCATCGTCGCTGTAGTCTTCGTCCAGATCTTCCTCGCTGTAATCCACATCAGCGCGGGGAACAATCACCTGACGCTTTTTCACGGACTTGCCCTTGCTGCTCCCATCGAGAATCTGGGCCTCATCAGTGCCGAAACGAATCAGAGGATGTTCATCACACCCTTCTGTAGGACATGTGAAGTCCAGTTTCTCCGCACCCCAGCTGACGAATTTACGACCGCAATTCATGCAAACATATTTCTCAACCACTATTGACCCTTTCACAACAGATCCTGGATACAGTTTCTGTCAAAACATACAGATCTCTGATATTGAACGGCGAAATTATAGCAGGAAATTGAAGGCCCATACATCTTTTTTTAAAAATTCAGCGACCGGGACTTCAAGTTCTAGAAGACAGCACTCACAGAAAGGCCCGGACAAAGAATCTTCTCTCCGGAAAAAACAGGAAAAATGATGATCCGAACAGATCTGACAAGGAAAAACCGGGTGTATGTCGAAACGAAATACACCCGGAAATTCATTCAATGAGAGGATAAAAAATCAGGCTTTGGCACCGCCTGCACGGGTCCGACGGCCTTTGCCGCCTCTGCGGGTTGTCACGCCGCCTCCCTCCACTGTCTTTTTATCCATCAGATAGACCAGAGAACTGGCAACGAAAACAGAAGAGTAAGTACCGAAAACAATACCCAGCAAAAGGACTATCGCAAAGTCGCGGATTGCTTCGCCACCGAAAATGGAAAGAACAACCACCACAAAGAGTGTTGTGATGGAGGTCAGCAGCGTACGGCTGAGCGTCGCATTGATGGCACCGTTGAGGATGTCTATAAAGCGGAAGCCTTTACCCCGCTGTGCCTGCAGATCTTCACGGACGCGGTCAAAGACCACAATGGTATCGTTGATGGAATAACCCAGAACCGTCAGCAGTGCGGCGATCACATTCATGGAGATCTCTCCGCCGAGAAGGGAGAAAATACCCACAGCCACAACAAGGTCGTGAATCAGGGCAACAACGGCACCCATGGCAAAGCGGAATTCAAAACGAATCCAGAGATAAACCACGATAAAGAGCAATGCCCAGAAAATGGCATTGAGGGCATCCAAACGAAGCTGTGCGCCTACAGAAGGTCCCACAGTCTGTTCGTCTTCCACAACAACGCCGTCAATCGTACCGACTGCACTCAGAGGTGCCAGAGCCGCCTGAACACGTTCAGCCACAGTCTGGAGCTGTTCGCCGCCTTCTTCCTGTCCTTCACCAGTGCGTGTAATATCGCCTACGCGAACCACAAAGACATTGGCCGTTTCACCCGAATCACCGGAACTTTCCTGAACCACAGGATTCGTGAAACCGCTTGAACTCAAGGCCGAACGAACATCGCCCACAGGAACCGTTTCAGTATTATCCACATGAAGCATCAGGTTTGTTCCCGGCTGAAAGTCCACACCGAAGTTGTCCATGCCACGAATGGCGAAGCAGGTCAGACCGACAATAATTACAGCTCCGCTGAAAAGGAAAGTGAAGTTACGCAGTTCCAGGAAAGGTATCAACGTTTTCTCCGGTACGATGCGGAGCATGCTGACTTTTTTCATGACCCCTTTGGCCAGGGACAGATCGAAGAGAGCCCGGCCAATGATCAACACAGTGAAAACACTCGTGACAATACCGACACTCAAGGTGACTGCAAAGCCTTCAATGGGGCCCGTTCCGAATTGCATCAGCACTGCGGCCGCAATCAGAGTTGTAAGGTTGGCGTCCACAATGGTGATGGTCGCCCGACGGAATCCGCTTTCCACCGAAGAAAGCACCGTATGCCCCAGTTGCAGCTCTTCGCGGATACGTTCAAAAATGAGTACATTGCCGTCTACAGCCATACCCATGGTCAGGATCAGACCGGCAATACCGGGCAGGGTAAGGGTCATGCCGAAATAAGCCATGGCCGCGATAATCATGAGCGCATTCAAAGCCAGGCAGATACAGGAGATGATCCCGGCCCCTTTATAATAAGCAATAATGAAGAGAGCGACCATGGTCACACCGGCCAGAGAGGCGTAAACGCCGCTGCGCACCGTGTCTTTTCCCAGACTGGCGCTCACCGTGCGGGTGAATTCTTCGCGGACAGGAACGACCATGGAACCGGAGTTGAGCGCAATAGCGAGATCCACCGCTTCCGGCGCTTCAAAATTACCGGAAATCTGGCCCCGACCACCGGCGATTCTGTCGCGAATGGTGGGAGCGGAGACGACAACACCGTCCAGCACAATGGCCATGGGCTTGCCTATATTGGCACCTGTGGCATCGGCAAAATTTGCGGCCGCCGATGCACCGAAAGAAAACAGGATCTGCCAGTAGGGCATGTTGCTCTGATCTTGAATGGCTGCAGCGGAAGTCAGCCCCTCACCACTGGCAATAGGTTTTTTATCAAAAACGTAGAGCTGATATTCCTGATCTCTGTCGTAAGGCTTGGGCTGCTGGCTGAAGGCGATGGTCTTGTCTTCAGGGATGATACCGGCCTCTTCCGCACGGGCCAGGACACGGCGAACACGATCATAGTTTTCCACGGTCACAGTCAATACATCTGGTCGCATGGAGCTTGTTTTTACAAAGGGAATGAATTCGTTGGGGAAGGTATCCCGGATTTTTTCAAAGACAGGACGCGACTCATCGGGACCGGCGACAATATGAAAATTCATCTGCGCCGTTTTTGTAATCAGGTTTTTGGCGCGCTGCACATCTTTTTCACCGGGAAGCTGCACCTGGATCTGGTTGGTTCCCAGCGTCTGAATAACAGGCTCTTTCGCTTCAAAATCATTGATACGGCGCGTGATCTGCTGCAGAACAATCTGCTGCACTTCCTTCTCAATATTCTCATCAGAATAACGGCGTTCATTGCGGTATTCGTCAAGCATTTCTTCACTGAGGTTATTGATATCAAAACCAATCACCATGTGAATACCGCCCTGAAGGTCCAGACCCAGGTTGATCACCTTGTCCCGGTCGCATTCAACCCAGCGGCGCGCACCCATCCACAGACTCTCAAAATAATTCGTCTGACGCCGGGCCAGTTCATCATCTTCCTTCTGCCATTTCTCCAGCCGTTCCGTGCGGCTCTCTTCGGATAACAGCATCCAGCCTATCGTCGGATAGACATAAATAAAGGCCAGAACCAGAGAAGCCCCGATCAGCAGGCTGCGATATATGCTCTTGGACATGCGTTACTCCAACTGATCCCGATTCTACGGGATGATCATCAGGCCGCATCAGAGGCGGCTGTTATAAGGATTACACGGGGAAAGCCCCGCAACTACGGCTGCGCACTTCCGCAGCGCACTGATTATATATTCCTCTCACTGTCGCAAAGGACAGGGAAAATTCCTGTTGACTACTTGCTCTCTTTGGGGATTACCTGCGCAATGGCTCCACGGACAAACTCCATGGTCACATTGTCATCAACACGCAGGACGACCCGATCGTCAGACAGGCCCACAACACTGCCGCAGACTCCGCCGGTGGTGATGACGCTGTCGCCCTTGGAGAGCGCTCCCAGCATATCGCGCCGTTCACGATCACGCTTCTGTTGCGGTCGGATCATCAGAAAGTACATGATACCAATGAAAATCACGATCATCGGAAGCATACTTCCCAAAGGATTCGTCTGCGGAGCGCCCGTGCTTTGAGCAGCACCTTCTGCGCCGGCAACTATTAAATGCCACACAACACTATCTCCTTGGTAGAAAATGAACATAGCCGGAAACAAAATCAGGATCCCGACATCCAGACACCGCACACTGCACCTTTAAAGGATCGTGGGGGTCTCCTCCTGATGAAAATCCTGCAAAAAGGCTTCTTTAAAGTGCCTGTACGCACCATTACATATGGCGTGACGTGCGCGGATTGCCAATTGTATCATAAAATGAAGGTTATGTAAAGTATTCAACCGGTGAGCCAGCAGTTCGCCCACACGGTACAGATGATGAATATAGGCTCTTGAATGGCTCCGGCAGGAAGGACAGCCACAGCTTTCATCGACCGGGCGGTGATCCATGGCGAAACGCGCGTTTTTAATATTGATGCGACCATGGCGGGTGAAGAGATTGCCATGGCGCGCATTACGGGTCGGCAACACGCAGTCAAACATATCCACACCCCGTTCTATGGCATTCAATAAATCATCAGGAGCGCCTACGCCCATGAGATAGCGCGGCTTGTCCCCGGGTAACTCCGCTGTGGACCATTCCGTTGCGGCCAGCATCTCCTCTTTGCTCTCGCCCACACTCACACCGCCAATGGCATAGCCGGGAAAATCCATCTCAGCCAGTGCCTGGGCGCTTTCCTGACGCAGGCTTTCATAAACACTCCCCTGCACAATGCCGAAAAGTGCCTGAGAACCTGTGTCTCCCTCCAGCCAGCGCTCACGGCAGCGACGGGCCCAACGGGTGGTCAAACCTGTGGAAAAAGCGGCCCGATCATAGCTCGCCGGATATTCCGTGCATTCATCGAAGCACATCATGATATCCGCCCCGATGCTGCGTTGGATATCAATGGCTTTTTCCGGGGTGAAAAAATGCGCCGAACCATCAAAGGGACTTTTGAAAGCGACCCCTTCTTCGCTAACCTTGTTCAACTTGGACAGGCTGAAGACCTGAAAGCCGCCGGAATCGGTCAGAACAGGATGTTTCCACCCCATAAAACCATGAATTCCCCCGAATTGATCCAATACCTCCGTGCCGGGGCGCAGATATAAATGAAAGGTATTGCCCAGAATAATCTGTGCACCCAAGGTCTCCAACTCGGCATTGCTCAAGGATTTGACGGATGCCTGGGTGCCAACAGGCATGAAAACCGGTGTTTCCACAGTACCGTGAGGTAATTCAAGAACTCCCGCACGGGCCTGGCAATGCGGATCCTGATGGCTTACAGTGAATTTCATGGAAAATGACGGGCTCCGATCGTCTGTCGGGGAACCTACTCATGCTTTCGCGGAAGAAGAGGAAGCGGATCGACAGGCAACCCTTTTTTTCGTGTTTCAAAATGAAGATGGGGACCTGTGGAATTGCCGGTACTGCCCACTGTACCGATCTGCTGGCCTTGACGCACCACCTGATCACAGGATACATGCCGTGTATGCAGATGGGCATAGGCCGTTTCCAGATCGCCGTCATGACGCAGGATGATCAGGTTGCCATAGGCTCCCCTGGCACCGGAAAAAGTGGTCACCCCCGAGGCGGAAGCATAAACAGGTTCGCCCAGAGGGGCACCGATATCCACACCCTTGTGACGCCGCTCTTTCCCCCGGGCTTCCCCGAAAATGGAGGTGATCCGAGGCTGGGAATCCCGCACAGGCCAGATCAGCTTTGTTGACGGCTGCGAGCCGGGCTTCCAATCTGATTCACGGGGCGCAGGGGGACGATGAGGCAGTTGGATGCTCCGGCCATGACGGGCACAACCCACCCCGGAGAAGAGAAAAAACAATCCCAACAGGAAGGTCAATAAAAATCGAAACCGCCATTCCTGAAAAATAGAAAAGCGGCTTACAGACTGTATTTCATATGATGTGTCCATTATTTTCATCATCGGGCACACTATAACACAGATGAATCCTGAGCGGCAAAGGTCGGGGCGAAGGACTACGACTCAACGCCGGTAGGGGCGAGGGGCGAGGGCACGTAGGGGCACGGCATGCCGTGCCCAGTCTGTCCACTTGGCCCATCCCGTGCCACCCGGGCGAAAGATTTTTCGCCCCTACCAGTGTTGAGTCGTAACCCTTCTCGACACGTCCAGTCTGTCCACTTGGCCCATCCCGTGCCACCCGGGCGAAAGATTTTTCGCCCCTACCAGTGTTGAGTCG
>JAAYJV010000040.1 GCA_012522755.1 Candidatus Hydrogenedens sp. | reverse complement strand
GGGGAGATGCCGGGAGGGGGCGGCCCGACATCTCCGGTGAGGTGTTTTGGCTCTGAGGGGAACAGAGCGTTGCAGAGGAAAATCTGAGACCCCCGAAACGCCCGAAGGCGATTGGTTTCAAACCTCAAAAAAAGATTCAACTGTTTATAGTAATGCGTTGGTGTCCCTTCAACACCTAGTATACAATCCAGAAGGGATTTTGTTTCAACCCTGACTCCACACTTAGTATATACAAACCCGTCTGAAAATTCAAGACTTTTCTGCATTCTTTCTCTTCATGGTTTTTTACAGATCGGATGCCTGTTCTCGAAAGATGCAACTGCGATAAGAGACAGGGCGCATCAGTTTTGTCGCCACAATCAGCAAAGTGGCTGCAGATTCAACTGTATGGCTCTTGAGCCGGGATACTTCAACCTGTCCAGCTTGAGCACGCTTCTTTTTTATACCTTCTCACTGGTGTCTGAATTAAGGGAACCATCGAATCCACACAGTTGAATTCATTGGTATAAAACAAGGATTTTTATAGTATCATTTTCTTCTTTTTTTTCTTCCACGAAGTTACACGAAGTCACACTAAAGGAAAGACGATGCAAATATAAAGGCATGAAGCCTGATCAAATCATTTGTTGAATTACAGATAGAAAACAAGGATTTTTATAGTATCATTTTCTTCCCTTCGTGTTTCTTAGTGTAACTTTGTGGAAGAAAATTTAATCAACAAACAAAACGCTTCCAATCCAGTTTCCCTACTTTTCCAAAATTAATCAACAACCCTACTTTCAACCCTGTAGCCTTCAAATAATTCAACAATTGCGCTTCCGCCTTGCTGCTTAAACTGTCCAAGGCTTTCAGTTCCACGATGACCTGATCATAACAGATCAAATCAGCCACATAATGTTGTTCCAGTAAGTGGCCCTTATAAGAAATATTGATGGGCTTCTGGGACTCAAAAGGTATATTTTGCGCTGTCATCTCCAGTTCCAGTGCTTTCTGATAGACCCCTTCGAGAAATCCCGCACCCAAGGTTCTGTGCACTTCTATGGCTGCTCCGACAACAGCAAACACTTCGGTTTTTAACAGCAGATGGCCCATGGATAACGATGCCTTTTCCTTTTTTTCTTCCACGAAGTTACACGAAGCCACACTAAAGCAAAGACGAGGCAAATATAAAGGCATGAAGCCCGGTCAAGTCATTTGTTGAATTACAGATAGAAAACAAGGATTTTTATAGTCTCATTTTCTTCTGTTTTTTCTTCCACGAAGTTACACGAAGTCACACTAAAGCAAAGACGAGGCAAATATAAAGGCATGAAGCCTGGTCAAGTCATTTGTTGAATTACAGGTATAACACCAGGGTTTTTATAGTCTCATTTTCTTCTGTTTTTCTTCTCTTCGTGTTTCTTAGTGTGTCTTCGTGGAAGAAAAATTAATCAACAATTGCACTTCTATGGCTGCTCCGATAACAGCAAACACTTCGGTTTTTAACAATAGAGTTCCCAGGATCAGGTTGACTCATCGTTGCATTGGCCTGTCCAAGAAAGGCTGATTTGGACAAGGATGACACCTTCTGTGATTTTTGAGGCACAGTATTTTGCAACCCGGATGACAGATAAACTCAGCCGGGATGAAGGCTGTCGGGCCCTTTGCCGGTTCGCTTTTCATAATGGCCTTTGCCGCTGCGCACATATTTGGTGAAGCCGTGCTTTTCCAGATTTGCATCGCTGGTGAGTTCTTTGGCTTTGCGCGAATGGCTCCAGCCGGCAATATGGGGAGCTGTATAGATCCGCCGGACGGGCTGCCCTGTTTCAGGATGAACAGTCAGAGGCGGATCGTTCATGCCGTGAACGGTTTCAAAGATTTCGCCTTCGCTTCCGTCCTCGTTGATAATCTGATAGGTATAAACGGGCATGGGCTGTCCTTTCCCGTGAGCGGCCGCTCAACCCTGTCGGGCGGCTGCGCGCTTTTCTTCAAAGGCTGTAATCTCGGCTTCGTGGCGGAGCGTCAGCCCGATCTGATCCCATCCGTTTAGGAGGCGTTGTTTCAGGAAATGCGTGATTTCGAAGGGAATCTTTGCTCCGTCGGGACAGATGATCTGCTGATCGGGCAGATTGATTTCGAGGCTGTAGCCTTCTGTGGCGCGGGTCTGCTGAAAGAGTTTTTCCACTTCTTCGGCGGCGAGAGGGATGGGGAGCATGCCGTTGTTGAAGCAGTTGTTGAAGAAGATATCCGCAAAAGACGGGGCGATGATGGAACGGATCCCATAATCGTGGAGTGCCCAGGGGGCGTGTTCTCTGGAGGAACCGCAGCCGAAATTGTCTCTTGCCAGAAGGATGCTCGCTCCCGCATACCGGGGTGCGTTCATCTCAAAGTCGGGGTCAGGTGTTTTGCCGTCATCGAGAAAACGCCAGTCGTAAAAGAGCACATCTTCGTAGCCTGTTCTTTCGATGCGTTTGAGGAACTGTTTGGGGATGATCTGGTCCGTGTCCACATGCATGGCATCGAGGGGCGCGACAAGTCCTTTATGAATGGTGAAAGGGTTCATGCTTTATTCCTTCCTGAAGCCCGGAGGCTGTATTGTTTCAAATGGTGCACTGCTTGCGAAGTCAATCAGTCCTGGTATTTCCAGTTGCGGATGTCTGTAAAGGTGCCCGCAACAGAGGCGGCTGCGGCCATGGCCGGGCTGACAAGATGGGTGCGGCCGCCTTTGCCCTGCCGTCCTTCAAAGTTTCTGTTGGAAGTGGAGGCGCAGCGTTCGCCGGGTTCGAGTTTGTCGTCGTTCATGGCCAGACACATGGAACAGCCCGCTTCACGCCATTCAAATCCGGCTTCACGGAAAATCTTGTCCAGGCCTTCCGCTTCGGCCTGGCGTTTCACTGCTTGAGATCCGGGAACGATGAGAGCACGTTTGACGGAGTCGGCCTTTTTATAGCCGCGCAGTACTTTGGCGGCTTCGCGCAGGTCTTCAATCCGCCCGTTGGTGCAGGAGCCGATAAAGACCGTATCAATGCCGATGGACTGAAGGGGAAGCCCTTCCGTAAGGCCCATATATTCCAAAGCTTTTTCGTAGGCGTGGCGTTTGTTCACATCGGCCACCTCAGCGAGGATGGGCGTGGCTGCGGAAACACCGGAAACCATTTCGGGGGAAGTTCCCCAGGAGACCTGCGGTTCAATGGCGGCAGCGTCCAGTTCCACGAGGGTATCATAGCTGCAACCGGGATCGGAGGCCCACTGTTTCCATTCTTCAACCAGTTCGCCATGAGAACGATCCTGAGGCAGCATGGGCCGGCCCTTGAGGAATTCAAAGGTTTTTTCGTCCGGCGAGATGAGGCCTGCACGGGCGCCCGCTTCAATGCTCATGTTGCAGATGGTCATGCGCGCTTCCATGCTCAGGCTGCGGATGGCTTCGCCTGTATATTCAATGACATAGCCCGTTCCGCCGGAAGTGCCGATTTTGCCGATAATGGCGAGAATGATGTCTTTGGAGGTGATGCCGGGAGCCAGTTGACCGTTGATGCGCACTTCCATGGTTTTGGACACTTTCTGGCGCAGGGTCTGGGTGGCCAGAACATGCTCCACTTCGCTCGTGCCGATACCATGGGCCAGGGCACCGAAAGCGCCGTGGGTGGAGGTATGAGAGTCGCCGCAGACAATGGTCATGCCCGGTTGGGTCAGACCCAGTTCGGGGCCGACCACGTGGACGATGCCATTGCGCGGATCGAGCATGTCGAAGCATTCGATATCGAATTGGGCGCAGTTTTTCCTGAGCGTTTCCACCTGGGCACGGCTGAGAATATCCGCAATGGGCATTGACCGGTCCGTTGTGGGGATGTTGTGGTCCATGGTGGCATAGGTCAGATCAGGACGACGCACAGGACGGTTGGAAAGCCGAAGCCCTTCAAAGGCCTGGGGCGATGTCACTTCATGGATATAATGACGGTCAATATAGAGGATGACATCTTCGCCTTCCGGTTCGGCTACAAGATGGGCGTCCCAGATTTTCTGGTAAATATTTTTCTTCATGGCATATGCCTTTCCGCCGTGGTTATTGAACTTCATAAATGTCGAAAGTTTTTTGTGTGTATGATTCGAGGGGGTCGGCATTTCCTCTGAAAGGCCTGGAGACCACCCCGCCCGCACGCACTTTTCTCTCCGTCATAGTAACATGATACCTGTTGAAGAACATTCCATTCAATTTAAGGTATACTAAGAATACTCGCAAGGACAATAACGTAACAGGCCGGGAATGATGCATGATGATAACACTCTTATTTGTGATGGCTGCGCTGAGCCAGGCCGATGCCCTCTTCACCGGGACAGTACCGGCTGAAATTCCAACCTTTTCCGTGAGTATAAGCGGATCGGCGCCTTTTTATGCGGCCATGCGCATAGGCGGCGAATGGGTCAGGGATCGCAACCAGGAAATCAAATCCACTCAGGAAGTGGAGTTTGTGCCCGATATCCCCGGGAGAACCGCCGAGGTGGTGCGTTCGTCCATGCGACGTGCGGAAATCAACTATGAAGCGCCGGCCATGCGCCGGGAACGGCTGGCCAATATCTGGAAGAGCATGGGCTACGTCATGATGGAAACAGCGGCAGGCTGGAGTCCCGTTAAAGAAGAGGATATCCAACTGGCGGAACGCTCGCAGACGATGGTGGAAGAACTGGAAAAACGGCTATACCCTGAAGCGGGAACTCCTTCAGCTGCGGCTTCAACCCTAACGCCGGAAGAAACGAAAAGCGGAGGTTTGTCCACGAGCGCACTCTGGGGCATGCGCGGAGCGATCGTACTGCTGGGCCTGGCTGCGGCCGGCGGATTGTATTACCGATTCCGCAGCAGCTGAGTGCCGGTGAATCGACTGCAACCTGATGATGCTCTTTATTCACCACAATGGGCTCGAAGAAATGGCACTGACACCAGGGCCCTCAGAACCACAGATGCACACTGATAAACACTGATTTCCAAAGCGTAACACCTGCGCACCTCGCCCCTCAAAGCGTTCAGCCAAAGAACGCAAAAAATAATGGCTGCTGACGGATAAACAATACAAAGGCTGCCGAGAACCCTGCTTCTGAAGGAAGGGGCCAACGGCAACCTTTGCAAAATTGGAATCAAAGTTTTATACTTTGAGAAAAGAAAATTTCGGGTTGATCTTCAGCCGACAGTCTTGCTTCCGCTCAGGCTGTTGGCTACGGTGATGAGAATGCCACCGATACCGCTGAGTATGGAGCCTATCGTAATGAGTATTTGGCTGGTGCTCATGGCTTTGCGGGGCTGCGTCATTACTTTCAAATGTTTCATGCTTGTAACTCCTTCATGGGGTTGTACTTCTCCGGCTCCCGGGCTGAGCTTTTCAGGCTGGGAACCTGCGTGTTATACTACGGGAATGATACCGCAAATCGCAAATCAATTCAATAGCCCCTTCCGGGAACAACACTGGATCCCTTATGAAAAGTACTGCACAATTGTCTGTTTTACTGGCCTCAGCCTCGCCCAGGAGAAAGGCGCTTCTGGGAGCTTTGGGCGCTTCCTTTGATGTATGGGCGGCTCAGGCCGAAGAAATAGACGAGGGCCATGAACCCGAAGCCATTGTCATCGGAAATGCGGAGCGCAAATGCCGGGCCGCCGTGGAGGCCCGTCCTCATCATGATCTGGTCATCAGTGCGGATACGCTGGTCTTTCTGGATGGACAGGTCCTCTCCAAACCGGCTGATCTGGAAGAGGCGAAGACCATGTTGCGTGCCCTTTCCGGACGGACTCACCATGTTGTAACAGGCTTGGCGCTCTTTGATCGTGCCTCGGGATGTTATGCCACCGGTGCGGAAAAAACAGGGGTGAGATTCCGGGAACTGAGTGACGAAGAAATCGCCTGTTTTGTGAATACGGTGAAGCCCGTGGACCGGGCCGGTGCCTATACGGTGGACGGACCGGGAAGCCTTCTGGTGGCGGCCTATGACGGCTGTTACCAGAATGTGCTGGGCTTGCCTCTGGTGCGTCTGGATCTGGTGATGCGCACTCTGGGGTACAGCCTTTTTGAGATGATCAATGGTGATGAGGCGCGTTTTTTATAAAAATCTGTGTCAGGAAGCAAAGTCATGACGAAGAGAGAAAAAACCATCAAACTCCTTCTGCTGCTGATCTTTTTTCTGCCTGGAGGCGGGCTGGTGTGCGCATTCCTCCTTTATTTCCCGATGAAAGGATTGATCGGCTCCGGACGATTTGACATGCATGCCATCCCGGCGGGTGAAATCATGCCTGAGGCTGATGATGGGCATCATATTTTCGAAGCGTCAACAGAGCTATCCCCTGTGGGTGCGTTGATTTTGGAGAGAATGAGTACGCCGCCCCTGAATCGGGATGCGACCAGCGAGAAAATGCCTTCGCCCAAATCGATACTGGCCAGGATGGCTGCGGGCAAAGATTTGGAGCAGGTCAACGCTTTGCTCTGTCAGCTCTATCCGGAACGGGGAGTCGGTTCGTCCTGGTGGTTGCGTCGGGGAGACTATGATTTCAAGCTGGCGACCTGGACGACGCTGCTGTATCTCTTCGGGCATAACGAAGAGCGGCTGTATCCGGAAACGCGGCGACACCTGCTCGAGGTGCTGCTCACGGAATCGGGCGGCTCTCCAAAGACCACCGTGCCGGGCTCAGTCGGGCTGGTTGTGGAAACGGAAAACCATATCCTCCTGGCGGAGAGCAGCCGTTATCTGAAAAATCAATGGCTTCATCTGCAGGGAACAGAGGAGGAGAGGCTGAATCCGCGCCATGACAACAAGCGCAATGGGCTCGAAAACTGGCTTCTTTCTTTTCTGGACAGAATTATAGATGAAGGAGTTTACGAATTTAATTCACGGCCCTATTCAGGCTACAGCTTTCATGCATTATTGAATCTGGAGGGTTTCGCTGAAGAAAAGGCACTGCGGAAAAAAGCGCGCTTCATTCTCGACCGGGAAAATTATGTCTATGCGCTGGGCAGCCTGCAACTGCGTCGCTTTCCGCCCTTCCGTCGTCAGTACCGCCGGGCGGACACACAGCATCTGTCGAGCGATCCCCATTCCGCTTTTTTCTATGTGTGGACCGCTGTGACGGCTGACGATGAGCGGGTACTTCCCTGGCCGGGGCTGTATGGCGACTGGAGTCTCATGGCATCTCTCCTCCCCTATCGCCTTCCCGATGATCTGCGACATTGGGCTTTGCAGAAGGATGCGCCCTATTACCTGCGTTTTTCCCGGGGAGCCAATGCCTGTCCGGAAGTGTATAGCGGCGGGCCTGGCTGGTTGCTGAGTGCCGGTGGTGCCAATCGCGGGGTACGCTCACTGCTGGTCGCCCTGCCCATAACGCTTATGCTCGAAGATGGCAAGACGACACTGGACGAATGTCTCCATCTCCAGGGCAAAGGAACATGGCGCCAATGGAACCATACGGGCGTATACAAAAATTTTGCCTGCTCCAATGGGCGGGCGCATATTCCGGAAGGCTGGGTTGCCGAGGCAAAGGCAAGCGGATGGAGTATTTTCCGTGCCGCTCTGAACAAAGACCTGCTTATCGCCCTTTATGAAGAGAAAGACATCAGCCTCATCGTCCTCTTCCCCGAGGAGGCTCAATCGCCGGACAGGCTCCTCGAAAAATTGCAACAAGCCAACGCCGATGCCCGCACACTCGAACACAGCTTCACCCGACCCGACGGAACAAAGATTCATTATGACCTGAACGCTCCCCGAAATCGCTGGGTCATCACCGGCGAAAACAATCAACCCCTGGAACAAAACTGGCGCCACTGGGAACAAATCACCGGAACAGTACCGCATATTTCTTTTCACAGGCCGGAAGCCGATGATGAAGAGCGGGAGCATCGTTATTAACGCAACGTACTTGATATAAATCAATGCGCCAACAACCACGAAGATTGTTAGAACCACTGAAATCACGGAACACAGGGAAAAATACAGGCGATGTAAAAAGACCTGTGTCTCGAAAGGTCCACTTGGTCCACTGACCCGGCACGAATACTCGCCTCCCACATCCGCCCCTCCCACATCCGTCCGATCCGACCGATCCGACCGATCCGACCGATCCGTCCGACTCCCCAGAGACGTCTGATCCCTTCAAGTCTCTTCTTTGCCCCAAGACCAACCCCCGCCTCCGTCATTCCGGTTTTTTTGCGACCCGGCCCGCCGATCAAAGTATTCAGCCACAACAACACGAAAAAGACGGTCATCCAGATTGAGAGACTGCAAGGAGCATGACCCGCCCTCTTTTTCTGGATTACCACCTGTCACAGATGCTCCTATACTGTTTCATACCATCATCTCCAGATAAGGGCGCATTATTTTTTCAACGCGACAAATCCTGGCATAGTTCAGCAGTGAAGAAAGCTTGACTTTTTTTCTGGTCTTATACAGCTTCAGGGCTTCCAGCACTACATCCATTCCAATTTTATTGCGGAATTTAAAACAATCGGCCAGGGTCTTTTCAGGGTTGTAAATTTGTACCCACACATCATCAAGTTTATGTTTTTCAATGCCCGCAATATAAGACTCATATGAAAATCGGTGAACACGAATAGGAGGATACTCAAGACGGGGAATTCGGCTTTCCCGTGGAAGGGCAATAGAAACAAGATGGGGGATCTGGGTTGTCATCTCATGGCTGGCCAGAGCAGAAATAAGGCAGACCACGGCTTTGGGATAACGAAGACTGACTGTCACAAGATCGGGATTGCCGATGGGTGGCAGTGCAGCCAGCCGATACAGACCTCTGCTCACCTGCTCAATTACTCCCCTGTCTTTCAGTGTATAAAGTGTATACCGGTTGATACCCGCTTCCAGAGCTTCACTCATACGAAGCAGGCCATGATGCTTTCGAAATATTTCTACCGCTCTTTCGCTCATTTTCTGATCCAGACATAAGGTATTTATATATTGGTATATGGATACTATTTGTCTGATTGTGCCTGAAAGACTCTGAAATTGCAACAAAGCAGCTGGGAATCACTATCCTCGAGATGCGAAGCAGGAATGACGCAGGTGAGAGTGTTTTCTTGAGCATCAGATGGGCATTGCAAAAAGCCAGCAGTCTTTTTCTCTTTTCCTTTCGCGTTCTTTTGCGCTTTTCGCGGTTGAAAAAGAAAAGACCATTTGGTTGCGACTTTGCTGCGCTGTGTCCATCAGCGGTTCCAATAACCTTCGTGAACCATTCACCCCCACCTACACATTAAATCTGAACAGGATCATATCCCCGTCCTGCACCACATATTCCTTGCCTTCCAGACGGACCTTGCCTTTTTCCTTCGCCTTGGCCATGGAGCCCGCTTCAATGAAGTCGTCATAGGCCACTGTTTCCGCACGGATAAACCCTCGTTTGATATCGGAGTGGATCACGCCGGCCGCATCAACCGCACGATCACCTTTGCGGATGGTCCAGGCATGGGTTTCCCTCTCCCCCGATGTGAGGAAGCTGATGAGGCCGAGCATGGTGTAGGCAAATTGGATGAAGCGGGTGCGCGATCCTTCGCCCATACCCAACTCTTCACGGAAAGCGGCACGTTCCTCTTCGGGCAGCCCATTGACTTCCATCTCCAAAGAACCGCAGAGCGTGATGAAGTCAAGTCCCAGTTTTGCCGCTGTTTCGGAAAGTCCGGCCGGATCCTCTTCCCCCAGTCCGTCATCACCACAATTGCACAGGAGCATCACGGGCTTTTGCGACAAAAGCGAAAAGCTGCGCAAGAGCAGTTCTTCCCGGCTGCTGAGATCAAGAGAACGCAGGGGCTTGCCCGCCTCCAGATGTTCTCTGCAACGAAGAAGCAAGTCATATTCCTGGTCTTTACGATGTTCCTTTTCCAGTCTTTCGATACGCTTTTCAATCTGAATCAGATCGATAAGCTGCAACTCTTCTTCCATGGCGAGAACGTCACGGACAGGATCCACTTTTCCACGAGGATGCATGACATTATCATTTTTAAAAGCGCGCACCACATGGGTGAGTGCATCGGCGCTTTTCAACACCGTGAGCGCTGCACCATCGAGAACCCGGTCTTCGTCCATCCCTTCAGCCGGAGCAATATCAATAAATTCTATCTCGGCATAGACCTTCTTTTTAAGTTGGAAGATTTCCGACAGACGGTCCACGCGCTCATCCGGAACCTTGATGACAGCCACATTGGCATCACGATTGCCGTAAGCGCCCACTTCCGCATGCGCTCCCGTAATGGAATTGAAAACTGTTGTCTTACCGGAACGTGCAAATCCGATGAGTCCGACTTTCATGAAACTGCTTTCTGATGGTTATAATTGATTCAGCATATCCCCGCATTTTATCATAGCAGGGAAGAAGCACACATTTTCTTCTGTTACCGGGAACAGCACAAGACCCCCGAAACGTCACACCCGACCCGGAATCTCAGAGATATAACTCTGTCAACTCCTTTTTGTCAACCGGAAAGACCCAGCCCCTTTGAAAGCTTTTGATCTGGAAATAGTACGTGGAAGCCGCCTCCGTTCCGTATGGAAACTGGCCTGGCCTCTCGTAGCCCTCAATCTGGTCAATGGTGCCCACGGCATTGTGGATCATATTCTAGTGGGACATTTTATCACGTCTGAGGACAGCGCTGCCAATGCGGCCATTGGGGTGGCCTGGCAGGTCTTTCTTGTGCTCGTCGTTTTCATCACTTCCATATTCCACGGAATGAATGTGCTCATATCACGAAATGCCGGCCGACAGGATCGGGAACGGCTCAGCCAGGTCTTTTACACGGCATTCATGGCTTCTCTGGCTGCGCTGACCCTGATTCTCGGGCCCAGCGGTTATTTTCTCGCACCGGCGTTGTTGCGCATCATGAATGTGCCGCCGGCCGTGGTTGTCCATGCTCTCCCCTATTTGCGCATCCTCTTTATTTGCGGAACGCCCCTCTTTCTCATGTTTCTGCTCACAGGCGCTTTTCATGCTTCAGGCGATGCCAGGCTGCCCTTGAAACTGGGAGTGCTCACAACACTGCTCAATGTGGTCATCAGCACCATACTCATTACAGGGGTGGGCATCTTCACGCCTATGGGGGTACGCGGTGCCGCACTGGGTACCGTCCTGGCGCCTATGGCAAGTGGATTCATGGGGCTGCGGCTGATTTACAAAGGCAAAGCGATCATTCAGCCGCCCGCGCGCCTGCGACTCAAACTCGACATGAAAATACTCTTTGATATGATGCGCATCGGTATCCCTTCGGGCATACAGGGCGTACTCCTCAATATCGGCGGTGTCATGCTCCTGTGGTATATCAGCCAGTTACAATGCAGCGCAGCCGCCCAGGCCGCCTACATCATCTGTTACACACAGCTCTTTGCTCTCGTATCCTGGATGAGCTTCGGGCTGCGCGGAGCGGCGGGAACCATGATGGGCCAGAATATCGGAGCCGGAAATCCGCGCCGGGGACGACAGGGCGTTCTGATCGCCGGAGCTGTTGCCGGATGCTGGGCTGCTCTCGTGGGCATCCTCTATCTCGCTGTGCCCGGAACGCTGCTGCGCCTCTTCAATATCTCCGATGGACAGGTTTATGATTATGCGGTCATTCTTCTCCGCTACCTGGCTGTATCGGGCGTTGTTCTCGGTATTACCCAGGCACTCACAGGCGGCCTTCAGGGAGCAGGCGCAACACGTCCTCCCATGGTCATCGCCTTCCTCACCCAGATCGTGGCACTCCTCGGATTCTGCCAGATCTTCCTTAGCATGAATAGTCTTACTCCGGAAGTGATCTGGACAGCAATCCTCTTCAGCCACATACTCAGGCTGCTCTTCACGGGCCTCGTCTTCCGCCAGAAAGGCTGGGAACATGCCATCGCCCATATTGATACGGGCTATGATGCGGCATTGTGAGAGGGATGGGGAGACTCTTCACACTTATTACTTAGAGCAATCGGCCGGCAATCGCGGATTGGGCGTAATCTATTCGATTCCTCCCTTTTGGAAGTCGCTATTATAAGCCATAAGTCTGAACCCGCTCTTTCTATTCAGGCTTAAGGAAACAGCTCCCGAAAAGCCAACAAGTTAAAAGGACTTGACCCGGGTTGGTAGGTATTCCAGGTGCGCTGTCTTGCCCTTTCATCAAGCAGACTCCAATCCGTGGTATTGGCATGTGAATCACTTCGACAATCCAGACCGGCTGGAACAGAAATACCGCATTGATCGGTCAAAATAAAACGATCGTGCATCGATTCCGACCCGCTGAAAGGCTCCCAGAGGTATACTCTGAAACGATGCCCATCCTCATTGATCAAAGGCTGAAGCTTTTTTTCCCATCTGTCGAGGTGTTCCTTGACAGATCTTCCGTCAGGTTGCTGGCTACTGGCTTTTGTATGTATATCAATACGTACCAACCGCCTTTTTTGAATCCGACGACCCGCTAGCCTTGAGCAGAGTTTCACTGTGTCCAGGTATCGCATCTCCTTGCAATTCAACCAGGGGTCAATGAGCATCAAAGATTTTGCATGACGCAGGACCGGGGAGAGAACCATGCGGTACTCATCTTGAGATTTAGTCAGAGAACATGTTCGCCTCCGCCGCTCATCCCACTGTACTGAGTCCAACAACTCCTCAAAATTCACCAGACAAGCGCATAACCGGCTACACTCTGCTTGTTTTTGCCGACTTAAGAAAATAGCGTGAAATGGAATCTTATCATTGGAATCCAGCGCCGCATTCAGCCATTCCGAATCATTTTGAGGAACACCGGATTTACATTTCGGATGCCGAACCAGCCGATGTCTGTCATGCAATACAGAAAGGCAGGTACGCACTTTGTCTTTCAGGGAGGGAGACAGGGTCGTCAAGCGACTTTCTTCTACATGACGCAACCAACGGTCCTTATGCAGATTAGCCAACATACCATTTTCAGCCAGACCCCGCAAAAGTTCAATCAGGATAATATCGCCACCGGACTCTGCATTGACGACAGATGCATCAAACAGATCGGGAGTCATGGCATATTCATAGAGCAAAATCTATTCCTCCTTCATCCAAAACGCTCGCGGTACCCCTCTTCAAAAAAACCACCCGGCCAGGCATCCAGAAACTCTCCTTCTTCATCCAATTCAAGTTGCAATACAACTGAAGCCGTTCCTTTCGGTTGGACAAACAGCACACACACATCTTCGGGAGAGACTGGCGGCATGCCTTCCGGCAGTTCATCATTGCTGGTTTGACGCATACGCCGCATAATACGCAACAACAGATGTTCGCTGTGGGTTTCAATCAGAAATCGGTTACGCCTGAAACCCAGAGCTGATTGAATGAAAACATCCCCCAGATCCGCCTGCAGAGCCGGATGCAGATGAATTTCCGGTTGCTCTATGGCTACTATCTGCTCCCGGGAGGCATAGGCACCTACAAGAACCGGCAAAACCTGACTGACTCCTATTCCCACATCTCTGTGACTGACCACTGTATTTGACCGGCGGTCTATCATAATCAACTCGTTCAATTTGTCGATGTTGGAAGAACGGATCAATTCACGGATCTTCACTGCTTCTGCTTCCGGATCTTTGATCAGCGGATTAATCCCGGATCCGGTGGAATCACCATCCTCTTTCTGCCCGATACTCAATGCGATGTTCTCGAGTCCTTCCAACAGCGGATCTTCCAATTGGTCTAGGCTCACCAGATCGCGCACAATCAGTTCATAAGGAGTCTGAAGACGGTTGGGCGCTGCCAGCCACTCATTGACCTGCTGACGGACCCGGGCATTTTTTCGAATCTCATCCCAGGCGTAGCCCCCGCCCGCATACCAGTTCGAGTCGTGATGTTGAGACAAAGAAAGATGACGGGGTGGATAGGAACGTAATGGACCCAAATATCTGATCCGCAACAGTTCACTCGTAATTTCACGCCTTATATCTCTCAGGATCTCATCAATCAGTCGGGGAAGAAAAGAACGTACCGCCGCACCTAATTCATCCTTTCGCCGTGCCTTGCTGATGGGAAAAAGTCTCTTCGAGGTACCCGGACTGAAGCCCTCTGAATCCGTCAGTCTATAAGGCAAAAAGCGGCCACTTCGAACCATTACCTCCGAGACAAGCTCGTCAATCACCTCGCCAAGACCTTCAAAGTCTTCGGGCGCCAGATTCTCCGTTGTTGTGGAAAGCTCAACAATCGCTGTGATCACTTCACGAAAGATGGGATGCTCATGGTCAAGCCGATCGAGCTGGAGACCACCGGACTGACGATGGCTCATGCGCAGTATACTGACACCATCAGCCACAAGCTCATAAGTGTGAAGGGCTGGCTCCGCTTCCGGAAGAGGCTGATCACGATCATCCAGGGCTATGCCGACACTGAGAAGGACAGTTACCTGTTTTACAGGCCTGAAAAGGTCGGCCAGCCGACCCCTGAATGATCCCGCATCCAGATCCAGAGCCCACTCCACCCGACGGTGCGCCTCGCGTCTGTGAACAAACTGCCGAAACCCGCCCAGATCAACAGATTCACCTCCCACATTGGTACGGTGAACATCCAGATTTCCTGTATCCAGCGCATGGTGGGCCAGAAGAAGGCTGTGAAGCACGCTCGACTTTCCTGAACTGTTCGCTCCATAAATCAACGTCAAAGGTTTCAGAGGAATACGCTGTAATGCAGCAAATGCCTTGAAATTCCCAATGTGTAAAGTGGTCAGCATGATTTTAACCCTAATACCTTCAGCTTATTTTCCATCTACTTTTGGTTCAGAATTTAAAAGGGAAAACTATCAGCTTCTAAAACCTTCTCCGTCGCTTACGTTTTATATTCTACAGAGCTGCTTGGCAAGTCGCTTTCCGGTGGACTCTCAAGCTCCAGTGCCGGTATAGCCGGAATCTGTACACCTATAATACCTTGCAAGTCTCCATAAAGACCTGCCGTATTTTTAATCACTCTATGAATTTGTTTTTCTCTCTGATTCCAGTGTCTTTCCATTACGCGCCGTTCCTGATTTAATTGTTCTTGCATTGAAGTAAAAGCTTCGACAATCCCTTCAACTTTCTGCTTAAACTCTGTACCGGAAAGATACTGATAAACCAACTCCATTTTTTCATTTTTTCCGGATGAAAGCATCCGTTCACGGTTCACCGCGATCAATTGTTCGCGTAAGGCAACGGCAAGCGGCAAAGCACAAAAAGGATCGCTCACCCAAACTCCCCCCACCAGTCCAAACCGTGTAATTTCGTTGGGCAACGCAGTAGAGACAAGAATCGGGATAGTAGCACGGGCATTAATCGCATCTTCCTTCAGTTTAGAAACCCATGCGACATTCCAGGATTTTGTATTTTTGGTTTCCCACAAAAAGAGTCCACATTCTTGACCAAATGGTGTTCGCACCGAGTGAACAATATCAGCTCCGCGAACACCTTTCGGGACGGGTCGAATATCATCATACGGAAAAAACGTTTTCAGCTGAATTTCAAAGTCCTGCTCAAAAACCTCGCCCTGCGTTTCCATAGAACCCTGCTCAGCCTTCCGTTTCATATCACCCAATGAGACTTTCAAGTCATTGATAACTTTGTCTTTTTCCAAGTCTTTCAGTCGATGTTCTTCATTCGCTTTTTTGAATGCGTCTTCTTTAATTTTTTGTCTTTCTTCGTCCAATCTTCGAACAATCAACAATTCTGCTTCTTCATTTGCTTCTTCTAACTGACGCTTCATTTTACGAAGTTCGATTTCCTGGCTTCGGTATTCGCTGATCTTTGCATCGCGTTCGTTTAAATCGTTCTGCAGCGATTTAAGTGAATCTGCATATTGCCCTTCCATTTGTTTTGCCACCTTCGTTTCAATTCCCGACAAACGTTCTTTGACCTTATTTTCAATGTCTTCCTCCAATAAATCCATTTTCTCCGCTAATGCCATCTTCTGTTCCTGAAGATTCTCTCCACGTTTTTTTAAATCCTCTTCTTTGCGAATAAGCTCCTGCTGAAACTCTGCTTTGACATGCTCCCGTATACTGCTGGTAAGCACATCAGTAATTTCAAAAGTCTGTCCGCAATGCGGGCAGGCAATTTGTCCCTGTTCCATGGGCTCTCTCCTTTATATGACTGTTACTCAGCCAGTTTTGCCATATCTTTAAGCCACCCCCGCACCTCACTGTCCGGGTCACGCTCATCGATTTCCGTTACTGTCATTGCCGGCACCACTTCATCACTCAAAATCGCTTTCACAACATTCTTTTTCTTTCGAAGCGCATTACTCAAATCATTAACATAATCATTGTCATCCTGCACCTCCACTTGAACTTTGGTGATGCGATAAATTGCACCAGGATGAATATAATTCTCCATCGTTCGTTTCATTGTCTGCACAGCTTTAGAACCGTCATTTCTTTCCTTGATCTTTTCGGCCTCTTCCTCATATGTTCCTTTGCCATCATGATCATAAATATGAAACTCTGGTTTTTGGAAATTTTTGAAAAGATGTAAGTTGACGATATCACGCAAATTTCCGCCATGCATCGGGATAATCGCAAAATTTGGGTCTTCGCTTAAGTCGGGAATCTGTGGATCCGCCTTATGCAAAGTATGGCTGATATGTTGAAGAAAACGAACATCATTAGCACCTTCGACACAAATCAGTACCCGGATAAGATTATCCGGCAACAGGCCTAATGTCTTTGCTATATCCTCATAGAATGCCGCTTGAGCAGCAGGATCAGGGCATTTAATCAAACGCTTTTTATCCGAACCCAAATAAATAAGTCGAAAGCTGCTAACTGGGATCTCAGCGGCCAGCCCGGGAGCATGTGTGGAAATAAACACTTGCCCCGTACTTTCAGAAATATTAAGCAACGCACGTATTAACATTCGCTGGTGATCCGGATGTTGTGCCGTTTCCGGTTCTTCAATAGCGTAAATGACCGGGCGTTCTCCTTCACTGGCAGCTTTCCGCTCAGCTTCAGCTCTGAAAAAATTCAGAAGTACCAGACGGCGGACCCCGGATCCTCGCTTGTCCAAAGGTACATCTAAGTCACTTGCAAGTGTATATTTAAATAAATTCTTCCATTTTATTTTCTCATCTTTGAGTTGTGGTTTTAGCTGCCCCGCCAGTTCAGCGTTCATCTCTTTCAGCTTGTCCATAGTCCGAGAAGCGACCTTTTGAACATGTTTTTCCACATGCTTAGCCAGCTCGTCAAGTTGCTCTTTGACTTCTGATAATGCCCTCCCAACAGCCACCACCATCGGATTTTGAGCTTCAGAATCCTGATCCGAACTTGATCGATCAGAAACAAACAGGGCACACATTGGAAGATGTTTTAAAATTTGTTCCCAAAGTGTCTTTGTTTCATTCTTATCTATAGGAATGTCAATGCGATCAAGGTGATACTCTTCAGACTGCTCTACAATGGCGCGACGAATTTTCGCCTTCACCGTAGCATCTCCCGTTGCCAATTTCACCTCAAGATTTTCAGCCTTTTTCTTTAATTCCTTTAGCGTTAAAGGCAATAAGGACTGCCCCTCTTTATCAACAGGATGCTTGTCAGCATTGATCATTGTTTCTACGCTTATTCTCGATTTACTGCAATCAAAAAGCTTGGTGATGCGAAGACGACCTTTTGCATTAAGTATATGCTCTTCTGACAAAGTGGTCTCATAGCTATCATCGAGAATGAGTTTTTCGGGCAACTCATCAAACTCACAAGTAATCCGCACCTGGGATGCATCACCATGAACAGAAGCATCTTGCTGATCAATTTTACCTCCCTCCCCTTCAAGAAAGATATTCAAAGCTGCCAACACAGAAGATTTGCCAACATCGTTACAGCCAATAAGAGCTGTAAAATCATCCACTTCTATTTCTATCGGTTGAGCAAAAGCACGGAAATTATCAATTTCAATTCGTCTGAGCTTCATGGATTTTACCTCTGGCTGTTTAATTGCTTCGCCTGACACTCCATCTCCTGAAGCAACTCTTCCAGATGAGCTTCACGCCAGCTGGATGTAAGATCGCCAGTAAATGCGCGGTGGAGAAGGGTTGAAAAAAGATCTTCGATGCGGGAAGAGCTCTTTGCTTGAGATTTCTGCAACATATGGGTATCCAAAACATTCTGCGCAAACTTTTTTTGAAGATCCAAGGGTGGGGCTATAAAGTGTAGGCGTCGGACTACGCGCATATGCCGCGAGTAACCCAGGTTAGGAATCGAATGAAGCTTTAATTGATAAGCTAAAAAAGGGAGGGAGAAGTCCTCTTTCTCAATAAATATGCGGCTTCCATCAGCTCCTGCAACAAATGGGAAGTCCACGATCTTCACAACCCGTGTATGATCACCGAATATGATAATTGGCTGCCTTACAGGCGCCAGAAGATTCTCATCATTAGTATATCCTGCGATCATTTCTTTTCCCTGATCTATAACGGGAAACTTTCCAAATGACTGATATGCGTTACGTTGAAGCTTTGGACACTTAGATGTACAATCATCAAACGTATCATCAAACAATTTCTTATCCCACCCCTTTGGATTTGTAGCCGGATCTCCAAACATTTGATAAAAGAGAGCAGGGAGAATACCGGCTGCTTTGATATCTGCTTCAGCGCGTTTCTTACGCAAAGCATCGGCTTGATCAAGGATTTCCACAATACGGTGTTGCTCAGAAAGGGAGGGAAGAGGTAAATTTATTTCTTTCACATCTCTATCTGATACAGCTGGATAATGAGCCCCACGAACAAGACCGCTGAGAGTATTGATAAACGTTGAAGTAGTGGTAAAATAGAAAAGGAATTTCCCGACAATTGTCGTTTTATTGGGGCGCAGGACACAGAAACCAGTTGATGCGATTTGTCCATCTAAATGCTGAGGTACCAAAGCAATAGAATTCAAATTTGGGCGGATTGTAGAAACCAGTATATCCCCTTTTCGGATTTCTTTTCGTGCTCGATTTGGCGCATTTACTCCAAGAAATTTTGAGGTTACGGTAATGACCTTGGCATCGCGATCAATAGCAGAAATATCAACATATATAAACTTTGTATCAGGATCCTGTCTTGGATCATATATTCGAGTTTTTAAGCATATTTGTGCTATTTGAACAGGATTCCACTTCATTCCATCTCCTCCACTACCTTCAACAGTTTTTTCAAGCCTTCTGTAATCTCCTGTTCCAGCTCCAGAGTTTCTCGAATCAGTTGGGCGGGATCCTCATCAGGTGCTTTTTCAGCAATGAGAGGCTTGTAGCGTCCTGCGGTCAGGTTGAATTCATTTTCAGAAATGGATTTAATGGTTGCCCACCAGCAACGGGGCTCTTCACTTCCGGGCTCCAGAAGCGATCCGGCTTCGATACCGGGCGGGTTCTTGAATTTTGATTCTTTATACAGCTTCCACAGCCTGAGCAGGTCGGGGATGTCGTTTCTATCAGGCGTTTCTGGACGACCTCCCCCGGAAATTTTATCGGGATCGAAACCATCGGCCCGTATTTCATAGAACCAGAGCTTTTCTTTTTCTTTGTTTTTTTTGTCTTTTTTCGCCGGAGATGCGGGTCGGCTGAAAACAAGGATACCGGTTTTGACACCGGCGTAGGGTTTGAAGACGCCGGCAGGCAGAGAGACCACCGCCCTGAGATCGAAATCTTCCACAAGTTTTCGTCTGAGCTCCACATGGGCTGAGGTGGAACCGAACAGCAATCCTTCGGGTACCACAACGGCACACTGCCCACCCGGCGCCAGTGCTTCCATCATGACTGCGAGAAAGAGCAATTCGCTTTTCTTTGAGTTGGTGGGCAGATCCTGTCGGATGGATTCTTTGGGCAGTACACCGGCAAAGGGCGGATTGGAGAGGATCACTTTATAGCGACGGTTCAGATCGTCCTCGCTGAGCCCGCCCATATCGGAGAGAGTGTTTCCCCGTTTCACATTTGCCTGGCGGATACCCCGGAGTACCAGATTCATCATGGCGATACGCATCATCTGACGGGATACGTCTATACCATAGATGGAGCGTTCAAGAAGTTCCCAGTTGGGAATTTTTTCACCCGGACCTTTTCTGTAGGTCTGCAGTGTGGGTATCTCTTTTTTTGCTTCGTCTATAGACTGGTTGCGTTTTTCCAGCCACTCTTCACCATAGATTGGAATTTCCCGGGTTTCCGTGGAATATTGCGCCAGGACATAGTCGATGGCATCAATCAGAAAACCGCCGGTCCCGCAGGCCGGGTCATAAATGGAATCGCCCAGATTGGGATCGAGCATTTCGACCATCATTGCCCGAATTTGACGGGGGGTTCTGAATTGGCCATTCAGAGCAGACTGACCCAGATGCGTCAGGAGATATTCGAAAATATCTCCCTTCACATCGCTGCCCAGTTTGGTAAAATCGATTCCGTCGATCTCATCAACCACCAGCTTGAGTACATTGGGATCTACAATCTCGAGAACGGCGTCTCGAAAATATTCAGCGATCTGCGGCTCTTCCTTCACGAGCGAGGCCATATAGGGAAAGACATGATCCCGCAGAAAGTCGCGCAGGTCTACACCGCTTCTGAAGCGCCACTTTGACCATCGGAAGCGTTCGGCCTGTTTCGGGAAGAGCAGGGTGCTGCCGCCATTGCCTCCTTCTCCCAGGAGTCGGGCCTGGAGCTCCCGGGAGGACTCTTCCTCCTCCAGCAGTTTCAGGTAAATGAGATAGGAGATCTGTTCGATATAGGTAATTGGATTGGTAACACCGCCAGCCCAGAGGATGTCGGTGATTCGATTCAATTTTTTGCGTAACTCCTGATTCATTGTTTCTCCTTAACCAGCCTGCTTTGTAAAGACGGAATCGTTCAGATCCTGAATGATTTCTTTGAGCCCCTTTTCTCCGAAAAGCTCGACACCCAACTCAGCGGCATTTAAAATGGAAAGAGGCGGTTGAAAAAGATCCCCCATGGTAATATGACCGCTGACAATGCCGCGATTTTTGATCAGAGACAGGTACTGGGCCTGTTCGGGGTTGAGCGATTTTGCAACGAGCCAGGCTTGAAAGTTTTCCGTCAATTCTTCTTCACGTGGTTTTATCTTGAAACTGCCGAGAGCGGCTTTAATAAAATCAATCAAGGTGCCTCCCGGCCTGCGGTATGCCCGTCGGAGATTCTCCTCATTGAAATACATTTCCGGCGTATTCAACCGGGCTGCAAGGGCTGTTTCTTCTTCTTCAGTAAGCAATTCCTCCTGCCGGATTTTCCGGATCACGGGATCATCTTCAGCGGCAGCCTGAACACTCGTTTCCCAGGTGCTGACATAGTCGCGTTTGTCGACACGTTCACCCTCGGGCCCCACCTCGACATAAGTGACGGCATGAAGCCACTCATCTTCCAGCCCCAGCTCTACCAGATCTCCCGCTTTTCCGGGAGGTCTTGGAGCCGGGACGGGGGCATGTCCGCCACCACTGCCGGTAAAGATATCAGTATCGCTGTCGTTGAAATAGTCATGGTTTCCAAAGAAGTCATAAATAATGAATTTTTGCTTCTGAATATGGTCGGCCGTGCGTGTTCCCCGACCTCGCATCTGCTGGTAGAGGATGGGACTGCGTACCCGGCGACACATGACCAGATGAAGCACTTCACGACAGTCAAAGCCTGTATCCAGCATGCCGACACTGACGGCCACCTGAGGATATTCTTCATGCTTGAACTTGCGGATGAGATCGTGGGCATCAGCAACATCGCTGGTAATCACCTCGGCATATTGTCCTTTGTGTTCCGGATGCAATTCGTTCAAGTAATGGGCAAGTCGTGCGGCATGGTGTTTGGTGATGGCAAAAACAATGCTTTTCCCCGGACCTGTTTTTTGACCGGGAGCCAGCTCCTGATAATTTTCCCAGGCCAGCCTGTCAAACTCCTGCATCATTTTTCTGTTGGTATCTTCATTGGTCCATTTTCGCTCAAATTCAGAGGGGTCGTATGTCTGACCTTCTGTATCGACACCTTCCGCCAGCATTTGAGTGATACCGGTGGCAAACTTGTAAGGGACGAGGTACCCTTCACGAAAAGCCTGCAGAATGGGAAAGGAAAAGTCCGGCTGATCATCGAGACACTGATAGAATTGAAAGGTGTTCCGCTCGATGTAGGCGCATGGAGTAGCTGTCAATCCCATGTGAAAGGCATCAAAATGGGTGAGTGCCGTCTGCCAGGAGCCATAGATGGAGCGATGACATTCATCAGCTATGACCACATCGAAATAACCGCTGGTGAATTCATTGTACCGGCTGATCATTGTTTGAAGCAGACATACCGTAATCTGACATTCCTGTCGTACGATGCCCGGGCGCAGCCAATAACTGCTGTACTGATTCAGAATATCTTGAATGGCTTCAATGGCCTGCTTGGCAAGCTGCTCCCGGTCTACCAGAAAAAGAATACGTTCGGCCCGCCCCGATTCGATGAGACGCTTTGCATACAGACATACCAGATCTGTTTTACCTGTTCCAGTAGGAAGTTCAATGAGAAAACGACGTTTCCCAAGTTCCACGGCATGGTCCAATGCCTGCATGGTATCACGCTGGTAGGGCCGTAACTGACGGGTTTCTCCCTGACGCTGATAATACTCGGGGATCTCTATAGTGGCCAGAGCTTTTCGCATGGAGCGCATTTCAATCAGACGCTCCAGATCACGACGTGAAAAAAAAGAATTGACGATGCGGGCATCATCATTGCTGTAATCCCAAAAATAAATCAGTTCCCCATTGGTCAGGAAGATAAAGGGGGCTCCGATCTTTTTAGCATAGGGCAAGGCCTGCTGTTTGGCTGTATAGGGTTCTATGGCCGTACGTTTTGCCTCGATAACAGCCAGAGGACGCCCCCGTTGATCACTCAAAACATAATCAGCTCGACCGAGTGAAGCCTCTTCTCCTTCATTCGCTTGACTCCGGCCTGCGGTTTCGAAAAGAGGAGCTGCTTCAGCAAGTACCGGGATACTGTCGCGAAGAGGCACTTCCGTGCGCACCTGCGACTTGTCAGCGGGATCCCATCCCGCCTGTCGCAGCAAATCGTCGATGACAATTCTGGCGTCAGCTTCAGTCGAATAATCTGTCACAAACACTCCTCCTGAGGGTTCTTTAAAATTACCGCCATTGCGGAAAGTAGTCGGCAAGATTTATATTTTTGAAATAGACCTCACATACCAGACGTCCACGATCAATCTTATGGGCCGTCGCTATCTCGACTTGTTTCTTGTATATAAGTTCAAATAGTCTTATTTTAGCCGTCCGTCCTTCGGGCGTATGGAGCTCCGGCGCATCGTAACCCGCCGGTCGGATTCGATCACCTGTCTCACCGTTCCAGATCCAAAAAGGGCTGACCTCAAAGGTATCTCCGTCGATAATTGATGTGACTGTAAATATGGGCATCGTTCTTCCTTTCTCAATATGCACAGGCGCCAAACCGCCTGAATAGTATTGAGCAAAGTCCATGCCATTTTTATAAGTTTAAAGCATCTTATTGTTATTACATACTTTAACATATATCTCGCCAAAGCCACCAACCTGTCATTCTTCAACTCAAGTTGATGGCTTTTCTACTTCAGTTTAAGTTTTTTTTCTCGACTGCAGGAATTTGTGTACCGCCTGAGGCGTAACACCCAATAAGCGGGCCGCCCGACTCTGGTTGCCTCCCGACACTTCAAGGGCGCGAAGGAATAGTTGCTTTCGAGTGCTTGTAAGAAATGCCTCCAATGAGAACCCTTCGTACGGTTCGGGAAGTGCGTCCAGCGGATCGACAGCAGAAACCGGGTCTGTAATCAGAAGATCGTCAGCCTGCAATAGATCTGAGCGGCAAAGACGTACAGATCTTTCGATCACATTTTCCAGATCGCGCACATTGCCAGTCCAATGATGAGACTGCAATCTTGACAAGGCTTCTGTTGACAATCTTCTTGGTCGTCGTAGTGACTCATTGAGCCTGTCAAGAATATGCAGTGCCAGTTTTGGAATATCGGAACGTCTCTCACGGAGTGATGGAAGGTGAATTTCACATACATTGAGTCTGTAAAATAAATCTTCACGAAACTTGCCTTGATTGATCAGCTCACGTAAATTGCGATTGGTTGCGCCCACAATGCGTACATCTACTTGATGCGCCTGAGCCTGGCCTATAGGTTCCACCATTCCATCTTGCAATACGCGCAATAATTTTGCCTGTGCTGACTGGGGCAGTTCTCCCAGTTCATCAAGAAAGAGAGTGCCTGTATCAGCGGCGTCAAACTTGCCTATCTGATCATGAATTGCACCGGTAAAGGCGCCTTTTTTGTGGCCGAATAACAGGCTTTCCACAAGCTCTTCTGGAATCGCTGCACAATTCACAGCAACAAAAGCTTTGTGGTGCCGGTCACTCAATCGATGAATATATCGGGCAAACAGTTCTTTGCCGGTTCCTGTTTCACCAAAGATGAGAATCGGAACCTGCGACGGCGCCAACATAGCCCCCATCTCAAGAGATTCGAGCAAGGTGGAGTGATCGCCCACAATTCCGAGCTGCATTCGGATTGCATCGATATCTGCTTCAGATTCCTCAACAGAAAGAGATAGATCCTCAAACCTTACGACAGGAAAACCTTTTGAGTCCAAGTCTACTTCTGTTACAAGAGGTCGTTGTTTCGTTACAAAATGAGGGGGTCGAACCTGAAGCACTCGAGCCGGCACTTCTCCTGATGCTGTCAGAAGCAACCAGCAGGCATGCATTTGAGGTGTTCCCGATGTAACAGCTACAAAGAAACTGGCCGATGCAAAATCCTCTGCAATACATTGAAAGTGTTTTCGGAGGATTCTGAATATTTCTTGATAATTCGTTGGATCTTCAAGGCGTGTTTCAAGGGTATGAACGACACTTTCGCTATGAAGTTCTTGAATTGCCTTTTCTGTTTCTCCGGTGTTCTTTTTGGTGTTGGGTGTATCGAATAAAATTATGTGATCAAAGGTTTGAGTGGAAAGAAGGGTAAGGATAGGACCCGGTTGTTCTTCTTCCTCAATCAGCCCCTTGAAATAAGGGTCATGAAATCCTGTAAATGTAAGCAGAACCTTCATCATTTCTTTCCGGAATTTGAAAGGGAAATGTGGAATATCGTTGCTTTCACGGCCATTGACTGCTATCCGTTTTTCCTTTTTGAACCTTCATATATCTCTCATGCTTGGAGATATTTATTTCCGAGACCCTCTTTCTCAATACATCTGATTTTGCCTGAAATCTTAAAGGTCATGTGGAATGATTCTGTGTGATAGTATTTCATGTTTCCTTACACTGCCAAAGCCAAATACACTCTGAACGACCCCGTCATTTCCAGAGAATTTAATTAAATCTCCGCATATCCTATAGTATCGCAACTGTACGGTTAAATGAAAGAAATTTTGCTCTGTTTTCCAGAATTTATAATGAGCAACACCTGCCATTCTCGCCAACGCAAAGCTTCACCACGCCATTGTCGCTGATAATTGCGTCTTCTTCCACCACAGAGAAATAGAGCCTCACAGCACTGCATAGTCGCAACCAAATGATCTTTTTTACCACAGAGACTTTTAGAACCACTGATGGACACTGATAAATTAAAGACCTTGGGTCGCGCAGCCTGGGAACGCCAATTTCCACATTGGCAGGAGACCCGGGAAAAG
>JAAYJV010000039.1 GCA_012522755.1 Candidatus Hydrogenedens sp. | reverse complement strand
TTTGCCACAGGGAACGCAGCTCATCGTTCTCCAGGATGGTGGTGACCACCAGACTGCCATGAGCCGGGGGATTGGAATAATTCGCACGGATCACTTTTTCCACCTGACTGAAAGCCCGGGCTCCTGTGTCTGCATCTGCGGCAACCAGGGTAATGGCTCCCACACGGTCCTGATAAAGTCCGAAATTTTTGGAATAGGAATTGCATATAAGCACTTCGGGGAGGGACTCAACAAGTAACCGGACGCCGGCGGCATCTTCTTCCAAACCACTTCCGAAACCCTGATAGGCAAAATCCACCACGGGCAGCAGCGACTTGTCCCGGATAAGGTTCACAATGGTCCGCCATTGCGCATCATTCAGATCCACACCGCTGGGGTTGTGGCAGCAGGCATGAAGCAGCAGTGCATCGCCCGGCTGTGCTTCTTCAAGGCTGGAGAGCATTCCTTCAAAATCGACAGCCCGTGTGGCCGGATCATAATAGCTGTAAACAAGCCGCTCCAGGCCCGCAGCCTCAAAGATAGCGTTGTGATTGGCCCAGGTGGGATTACTCAGCCAGACCCGTGTTGATGCGTTGCAGCGATGAAGAAAGTCCGCAGCCACGCGAAGGGCACCGGTGCCACCGGGCGTGTTGGCAGTATAGGCTCTGTTGGCAGTGACCACCTCATGACCTGCACCGAAAAGCAGCCCTTGCGTTACTCGTGCATATGCTGGAGAACCCGTAATGGGGAGATAGCTTTTTGTTTGCACATTCTCCACCAGAAAAGCTTCCGCGGCCTTCACGGATTGCAAAACCGGTGTCTTGCCCGATGGATCTTTATATACTCCGACACCCAAGTTGATTTTATTCGGGTTGCTGTCTTTTCTGAAAGCATCTGTCAGACCGAGAATACTGTCTGCAGGAGCCATTTGCAATCTTTCAAACATGGTATGTAGTTCTCTTCCGGTTGAGGTGGGGGACGCTGAAAAAGGTGGATTGGAGACACAGTTCTCTTTCTGTTTCTGCCGATCGCTCATATCATAGAATAAAAGGCATATCCTGAGCAAAAGATATCTCATTTCATGGACAAAAGGGGGGAGTGCAGGATTTAAGAGACTCCATGCGATTACTGATGTCAGGAAAATCGCTGGGATTTGCGAGGGGTGGGGTCAGGGCATTTATGGCGAATCAATGAACAAAGAGGACAGAGTGGACGTGTCAAAACGATGGGTCTTTTTTATGTCGCCTGTATTTTTTCCGAGTTATTACCCGTTAACTTCCATTGTTTTTTCGAAGAAGTTTGTGTTGTTGACTCTGCAAGGTGTCTTCAGATAATCACGAACAAATAACGCCTTGAGGAACCCTGAAAGACGTTGAGATTCACTCCTGGGAACGCCAATTTCCACATTGGCAGACAGCGTATTGTGACTCGGAGAAGTTAAAAACCTGATTACGGCATGATATCTCTGTTTTCTCAAACAAATCCATTACTGAGAAAACTTTACGCCGGAAATTACTCAAGGTCAAAGCATTACCTACAGAATACACAACATACAATTCTGTTTCTCGGGAGAACAACAAAAAACGGGAAAAACCGGAAGGACGACGGAGGTTGGTCTTGAGGCGAATAAGAGACTCGAAGGGATCAGACATCTCCGGGGAGTCGGACGGATCGGTCGGATCGGTCGGATCGGACGGATGTGGGAGGGATGCAGGCATGTCTTGGGATACAAAAGAGACTCCGGGAAGACACATAAGCCTCTTCCTCTCATTTTCTTAATGAACCGACCTGTCCTTCGTGACTTCGTGGCTAAAAGACACAGGAGAAATCATCACTTCCCTTTAAAGTCTCCACGCTCTGGCCGAGTTTTGGAAAAGCACAACCCTTTTGGTATATAACCAACAGACAGCTGTCAGGGATCATCTGTTTCAATCACTATACAAGGAGCTTCCTTATCATGGCGAAATTCCGGCTTTGCATTGCGGCCTTGCTGCTTCTGACTTCAACCCTTCATGCGGAATGCTTCGTTTTCTCTGAAGATGAAGTCGTAACCTTGTCCGCTCCTGCAGGAAGCCATTCCTGGAGGCTGCTTCTCGATGATTTCAGCCTCTTCAGCGAAGGTACTGTCGAAGAGGGGACTCTGGTCCGGGCTGCGGGTACTTTGCCCGTGGGCTGGTACAAGGTGGACTTTCTTGACGAATCCGATGAATTGCTCCACTGGACTTCCATAGCCGTCCTGACCGCTCTGAAACAACGACCGTCGCCCGAGACGCCCATTGCTGTTGATGTTGCCCTGTCCTGGGTACCTCCCGAAGGAGAAGAGAGTTGGAAGTATGTGGCTCACCTGTCCGCCTTGGCCGGGGTACGCATGGTGCGTGATCGCCTCCACTGGCGGGAATTGCAGCCTGAACCCGGACCATTTGTCGCCCACACAAAGTATGATGACACAGCCGCCATCCAGAAGGCGGAGGGACTGGATATTCTGCAAGTCTTTCATCATACGCCCTCTTGGCTGCGCGGTTATCCTCAGGAGAGAAACCGGATACCTCAGGATCTTCGGCTCACCTGGCGTTTCTGTCGTGATGCGGCGGCACGCTTTCAGGACACGGTACAGGCCTGGCAACCCTGGAATGAAGGAAATATCAGTAATTTCGGTGGACATACCGGTGATGAACTCTCTTCTCACCAGAAAGCGGCTTACCTGGGTTTTAAAGAAGGGAATCCGGATGCGACGGTCTGTCTGGGTCCATATGCGGGAAAATTTTCCGAAAACCATTATCAGGGTATGATCCACAATCAGGTGGGTTCTTATTTTGATATATTTTGTTTCCATTCTTATGACTGGCATCATGATTATCCCCGCTTGCGCCCCTGGGCTTTTCGGGCAACAGGCGGTAAACCCATGTGGATATCGGAAAGTGATCGGGGCATGCTCGCTGACCCTGAATCAGCTGATGGCGATTTCACCTGGGAGTACGAAAAACTGAAAGCCTCCTTTATCATCCAGTCCATGGCATCCAGTCTTGCCAGCGGAGTGGCCCGCCAGTTTCATTTTGTCCTGCCCTGGTATATGGAGCGGAACAATACCATTCAATTCGGACTGTTGAGAAAGGACGGTTCACCCCGTATGGGCTATGCGGCTCTGGCGGCGACAGGCCGTCTTCTGGCTGATGCGACTTATAAGGGCCAGTGGATTGATGAAGGAGATGAAAATCTTTATGTCTTCGTTTTTCAGGCGAGACCCCAGGGCGAAACAAAGGATGTCCTCGTGGTCTGGGCGGAAGGACGGAACGACTGGCCGGAACGTGGAAATACAAAAGCTTCACTTGCATTGCCTGAAGAGTTTTCTGTGGAAAGTGTCTGGGATTATCTGGGCCGTCCTCAGCCGGCTGAAGTGCCCGATGAAGTGACGGGTACTCCCGTTTTTCTCGTGCTGCCCCCGGGAAGCACGGATACTCTGAAGCTGCACAAGAGTCCCGCACCCGAGCCTGTGGACTTTGAAGCGCCCAGTCCGATTGTTCTTCAATTCTGTGCGCCTGTGGAGGATATACAGATGCATTCCGTTGACTGGGCAACGGAACACGACCGCACAGCCCGGCCCGGCGAGCAGGAGTGGGAACTGGCCGCCTATAACCTGAGTGATCACAGGGTGAAGGGACAGGTGGCACTGACTGAAATTCCATCCGGCTGGGAGTTCCCGAAAAGAAACTGGACAGTCCGGTTGGAGTCCATGGAAAGGCGCGCTATTCCCTTGTCCGTGACGATTGCAGAAGATGCGCTGCCCCTGCAGGACAGCCCTTTCTGGCTGGTGGCTCAGGGTGACTTCGGAGAAGGCATGAAGGCCCATCTGGGCGTGTCCCTCCGTCCGCCCAAAGAGGAAAAAAAGCAGACAGAAAACTGAAGTCACTTGCCTTTGCGCGGACGGTTGCTCAGATGTTTCAGATGATAGAGGAAGGCCTGTGCCTCTCTGGGTGAGAGGGCGTCCACATCCAGTTCTTCCAGCTCTTTTTCCAGAGGGCCGGGGCTGCTCTCTTCCACAGGTGCAAAGAGATACATCTGCTGTGCTCCGCTTTCCGTGGCGCCTGTTGTCGGGCCGCCGGCTTCGAGACTCTCCAGTATTTTGTGAGCACGTTTCAGAACCTGCTGGGGCAATCCCGCCAGCTTCGCCACTTGAATGCCATAACTGTGATCAGCCCCGCCATCGACGACACGATAGAGAAAAACGATGGTGTCCTGCCAGTCGCGGACGGATACACTGATATTCCGGGCATGCTCCAGTTTGTCACCCAGTTCCGTCAGCTCGTGATAGTGTGTGGCGAAGAGGGTGCGCGCCTGAATGGCATCGTGTATGTATTCCGCCACAGACCAGGCAATGCTGATGCCGTCATAGGTGCTTGTTCCCCGGCCGATTTCATCCAGAACGAGAAGGCTGTTTCTACCTGCACTGTTCAGAATGGCCGCTGTCTCGATCATTTCCACCATGAAAGTACTTTCGCCCCGAACAAGATTATCGGAGGCGCCCACACGGGTGAAAATCCGGTCCACGAGTCCTATGCGTGCTTTGGATGCGGGCACATAACTGCCCATTTGCGCCATGAGACAGATCAGCGCGACCTGCCGCAGATAGGTGGATTTACCCGCCATATTGGGGCCCGTCATGATGAGCATGCGAGAACCGTTTTCACCCAGTCGAGTATCGTTGGGCACAAAATCATTCTGCTTGTTGATGTCCTCCACAACAGGATGGCGCCCGTCAGCAATCTCAATCTCGCCGGACTTGTCCAGCTCAGGCCGGCAATAATTATGTGTGGCCGCCACTTCCGCCAGTGAAGCGATGAGATCCAGAGAGGCGAGAGCATCGGCTGTTTTCCGGATCCGTTTTGCTGCAGCAGCCACCTGGCTGCGCAATGCAACAAAGAGATCGTATTCCAGAATCTGCATTTTTTCCTGGGCCGTGAGAATTTCTTCCTCATATTTCTTCAGAGAAGGCGTGATAAAACGCTCCGCATTGGCCAGAGTCTGTTTGCGCTCGTAATCATCGGGGGCCAGATGGGACTGGGTCCGACTGATCTCAATGTAATAGCCGAAGACACGGTTGAACCCCACTTTCAACTTGGCTATGCCCGTCCGTTCCCGCTCTTCCTGCTGGAGTCTGGCGATCCAGCTGACCCCGCCCCGTACCAGATCCCGGAGTCGATCCAATTCTTCATGATAGCCTTCCCGAATGAGATTACCCTCATTGAGAACCAGCGGCGGATCATCAGCTATGGATCTTTCGATAAGGCTGGTGATATCCTCCAGAGGATCCAGTGTCGTCTGGAGTTGTTGGAGCAAGGGCGATTGAAAACTGTCTGCAATACGCAGAATTTCCGGAAGCTGAGCCAGTGTAGTTCCCAGAGCCAGGACATCCCGGGCATTGCCGGCACTGGCCGTGATTCTTCCCAACAAACGTTCAATATCAGGCATGCCCTTCAATGCATCGCGCAAGGTCAGGCGCAGGGTAATCTCATCGTAAAATTCCGTGACCGCATCAAGCCGTTCCTGCAAGGGTTCCAGTTCGGACAGGGGATGCAGAATCCAATGTCTCAATTTCCGTTCGCCCATACCCGTCAGTGTTTTATCCAATACCCCCAGCAGGGAGCCGCGCTTGCTCTTGTCGTGCATGGTCACAGTGAGTTCGAGATTGCGCTGCGTATTCGCATCCAGAGCCACATAGGCCGAAGGACGCTGGTGCCGGGGAAGATCCAGCTGGGGGATGCTGTCCCGTTGAGTTTCTTTAAGATAGGAAACAACGGCTCCCGCACAGGCCAGAGCCTGATCAGACAGAGCCAGCCCGCCCAGTCCTTCCAGTGTCTTCAGTTGGAAATAATGGAGGAGGGCTTCTTTCCCGTATTCCGGGTCAAATTCATCGGCGGGGCGGCGGGTCACGGCCATTTCCGGAAACCGTTTTTCCGTCTCCATGAAAAGTGAGGCATCATTTTTTTCAGCCATCAGCAGCTCAGCGGGAGTAAGTCTTGCCAGCTCGTCAAAAAGTTCTTCGGATTGAGGCGCAACAGTCAGGGTCAGAAATTCACCTGTCGTCATATCCACGAAGGCGGCCGCCCCTTCCTTCTCACCCACAGCAATGGCGGCCAGATAATTGTTGCGTCCATCGTCGAGCAATTCCGGTTCCAGAACCGTGCCCGGAGTCACTGTACGGACTACCTGACGCTTGACAATGCCTTTGACATCCTTCGGGTTTTCCATCTGTTCGCAAATGGATACGGATTTCCCCAGCCGGACCAGTTTCGCAATATAGCTGTCCACGGCGCGTACAGGCACACCGGCCATGGGGACACGTCGCTCTTTATCGGGGCCGTCTCTGGAGGTGAGCGCCAGATTCAGTATTTCCGCCGCCTCCACGGCATCTTCAAAAAACAGCTCATAAAAATCACCCATGCGAAAAAACAAAAGGCTCCCCTCACATTCCATTTTGGCCTGCAGATACTGGCGCATGGCGGGAGTGGTGTGATGGGGAGAGATTTCGCTGAGTCGGATCCATTTGTCTGTCATAAAGGGTATTATAACGCTTGGACTATGATAACGTCACATGAGCCTTCATAAAGGGAAAAAGAGAGGGGATATAAGCAGGTTTTCTCCTCAGTGGTTGTCTTGGGATCATCCTTGTCCAAATCAGCTTTTCTTGGACAGGCCAATGCAACGATCAGTCAACCTGATCCTGGGAAGCGGAAAAATGAAGACAAAAGCTGGCCAAAATACCAATGAATTCAACAAATAACTTGAACAGTGTTCATGCCTTTATATTTGCATCGTCTTTCCTTTAGTGTGACTTCGTGTAACTTCGTGGAAGAAAAGAAAAGGCAAACTATAAAAATTCTTTATTCTTGTCCAAATCAGCTTTTCTTGGACAGGCTCATTCCATGTGCTGATACCTTTTTCTATGTGCTGAGCACCCGAAAAAGCTTGTCTTCATGGCATTGTGTGGCTGTAGAACGGTCTTACATGGGCCTTCGCATTTTGGACACCAGTGTCTTGGGATACAAGAGGCTTCAGCCAACTCGTCATGGCTTCTTCCCCTGAAGTGGCACAAAGGCGGTACCTGTTGTTACAATTCAGGAAATCATGAAAGGACGAAGCATGAGAACTTTCTTTTTTATTGCAACACTGCTTTTTATGGCTGCAAATGTTTTTGCCTTCAATGAACCCACTGATGAAGTCGGTTCGTTGCTGGTGGTCTTGGACGTGCCTGATCAGATCACGGAAAAGAACGATCCTCTGGAGTGTTCAGTGAAGCTGAGCAGTACAGGCGAAGCTCTCACAGGTCAGCTTCTGCTCAGTTCCATCGATGGCTGGAAAGTGGATCCTGCTGATAAGATAGATTTCAGTCTGAAAAAAGAAGAAAGCCTGAGCATTGGTTTCACCGTTCATGTCGCAGCAGACAGTTTCAACGCCATTTATCCTCTTCATGCCCACGTCCATTTTATTGAAGAAGGGGAGGAGAAGGAAGCTCACGCTGTCCAACTGATTTATACACGCTTCACAGACGTGCCTCAACCTGAATACGCACTCCCCTGGAAAGCCTTGCCTGTGAAACCCGGCCTCTTCAGTCTTTTGGCCTCTCCGATTCACCGTACCCGTCTGGAAATGCGTGATGTTCCACCGATTTTCCTCTCTGTGGGGTTTAATGGAGTGGAAGGCTATACCAGGGCCACAGTGGAGCCGCAAGGTGTACATGCTCTCCCTGAGGCATTGGAAAGCCTTTTTGCTCATCCTCCCTGGCATGGAGGAGCTCGTGGTTCGGTAATCCGGGAATACTTTGTATCTCTTCCCGAAGAAGAAGAAATCTGGTTCTCAACTGCTGTGGCTATCGCTCCGCACAAAGAAGGGTTGGAGCCGCCCAGTGATGGGGTGACCTTCCGACTCCGTGTATTGCCCGAAGAGGCCCCTGAGGAAGCTTTGGGCGAAATTCTTTTCGAAAGTCATACAGACGATAAAAGCTGGCAATATCACCGTTGTTCTCTTGATGCCTATGCAGGTCAGACCATACTCTTGCAACTGGAAACCCATCCGGGTCCGGCCTGGGACACTACCTGCGACAGAGCTTTGTGGGGAGCCCCGCAAATCCACGTAGGGAAAGAGAAGAACGTGGTCGATCCGCCAAAACATGAAAAGCAAGAGATAGGACAGCTCTCCATTGACGGGATAAACTATGATGTTTCTTTTGTTCTCGGTCACCGGGGCCTTCTCGATGGCACCGTGTTTTTTGAAGGAGATGAGGGCCTCCTCAGCTTTCAGGGTTTTTCCGTGCATGTATTCGGCGAAGAATTACAAAAGGCGCAAGGAGTCACGGAGCTCGTTTTCGTGGAGACAGAGCCCACTCAGAAGGGTTTTCTGATCCGTCATGCTTTTGAAAGTCCTTCAGGAAACTACGATCTGGTTGCTGATCTTTCTGTGATTGATGACAAAGCCCTGTGTGTCGTACTGCGTCTGGAAAATGCGCCGGCCTCTCAGCCCTGGTTGATTCCCTGCCTGGAATCTGTACAAACAGGCCCCTGGAGTGCCCGGGCCGACAGGATCTATGCGGGCATGGGCAATGTCATTTGTGATCCGCAAGCCTTCACTCTGGCGGCGGATGCGCATCAGCTGGCCACTTCTTTTGTGGGCTTTGATTTTCCGACAGGTCTGTCTGTGGTGCAGGCTCTGAAAGCACCGCCTTCACGTTTTGTGGTAACGCCTGTTGACAAAATCTACAGCTTGCAGGCGGGCATCGCGGCTGATTTTCATTTTATTCCGGCACCAAATGTATGGTCAGCTGTCAAGGTCTGGAGAGATATCAACGGCTTGCAGGCCGGGCCCGGTGTTCCGCAATTGGCCGGACGTTACGGCTTTGATCTGTGGAGAGGGGATATCAAACGCGCAACGGAAGATTTGAAGCAGTCCTTTCGATATGGATTGACCAACAGTGTGGTCCTCTGGCACAACTGGCAACGCCATGGCTATGATTATCGTCTGCCGGACATCACACCGCCCAATACCAGATGGGGGACTTTTCAGGAATTTCTGGAACTGGTCGCCATCTGTCATGATCATGACGTCCTCTTCGCACCCCATGACAACTATATCGACTTTTATCCCGATGCGGATCAGTTCAGCTATGATCATATTGCTTTCCATAAAAACAGGGAACCCTTTTGGGCCTGGCTCAACAAAGGGCGTGGGTCTCAGGCCTTTCGCTGGCGGCCCATGGCCATGCGGCCTTTCCTGGAAAGAAATGTGCAGTGGATCCGGGAAAATATCGCACCCAGCGCCTTTTTCATTGATGTGTGGGCAAGCGTGATGCCCTGTGATTCGTGGACCAGCGATGGACAGTTGGAAGACCGCATGCTTTGCCGTGAAATCTGGGGTGATTCTTTTAATTGGATCAGGGATACCCTGGGCGGTAATGCACCCATGATTTCGGAAAGTGGCCATGATCAGCTCATAGGAAGCGTTGATGGAGCCCAGGCAAATCATTTGCGGGTGGATGTCAGCCCTCCTTCCCATCCTGATCAGGGCTTCACCTGGCCCATTGCATGTGAAGATGCGGAACGGATCCCCTGGAGCGACATGGCCTGTCATGACCGCTTTATTTATCATGGAGCCGGCTATGATCCCCGGTACAAAGCCGGAGAACCATCGGAACTGGCGGGAATTTTCAGTGACGATTATATGGCAACGGAAATGCTCACGGGCCACCCCGCCATGACCACACAGCCTTTCAGTCGTGATACCGTTCGGAAATATTGGCTTTCAAACGATTTTATGACTCGTATTGCCCGTGTGGCTCTTGCTGACCATGCCTTTATCAATGACAACATACACACCCAGCAGGTGGGCTATGAAAACGGTGCGCAGGTGTGGGTTAACAGACAGCAGGACAAGGACTGGTCTGTGTTCGGGCGGATTCTTCCTCCCATGGGCTTTTACAGTGAAGCGGGGGATAGCGCCTGCGCTATTGAACGTCGGGAAGGTGTCCTCGTTGAATGGAGCCGCTCCCCCGAAGCACTCTATGTCAATGCCCGAACGGACCAGATCGCCTATGAGCCTGTTGAACTTGCGTCATCAACAGTGACTTTGGAAAAGGAGAAGTACTTTGAATTGAGCCTGCACTGGAAGCCTCACGGACCGTTGACCCGGGGCCTGAAGGTGTTTGTCCACTTTCTCAATGAGGACGACTCAATTGCCTTCCAGGCCGATCACTCCTTTTTCATCGGTAGTGGCAAGGCGGATGAGCCGTTTGTGACCTCTGCGAGTCGCACCCTGCCTGACTTCAGCCGGCCCGGTGATGAATTCAAGATCCGAGCGGGAATTTTTGTAGAGGGATTACAACGCTGCACAATATTGAACAGTACCCTCGAAGAGAAATCCTTTTTCCTGGGTACACTGCGTTGTGAAGGCGAAGACGATGAAATAACAGCCCTGACCTATACTCCCGCTTCTGTGAAAATCAACCCCATTTTTTCGAGGTTCAATCTGGAGAAAAAGAGGATGAACTTTGATGGCATCGTAACCGATGGCGCATTTCGCCTGACAAAAGAGGAGAACAGCCTTGTACTGATGCCCCTGCCGGAGAACGCCGCCTTTACGGCTTTCATTGACCTGAAGAAGCTGCCCTTTACTGTTGCTGTGCCCAAGCGCATGCTTCGGGAGAAAACAGACGGTACCCGGACAGAACAGGCTTTTAGCGTAGAACAGGGTGTTCTCCAATTGCATGTGGAAGCGGATACATTTGCCCTCTATGGTGAATAAGAGGGTCAAAAAATGAGGAAGGAATAAGGAAGAATGGTGGGCGATGCGGGAATCGAACCTGCGACCTCCACGATGTCAACGTGGCACTCTAACCAACTGAGCTAATCGCCCACAACGCAAAGAGTATAGCAAAAAAACAGGGGCTGAATCAAAAGCATGAAAGGGTTGGCAGGAGGGCTCAACCCTCCGCTGTGATCGTATCCGAAGGCGTGATATCCAGCTCTTTACAGGCCTGTTCACGAAGTTTGTATTTCTGGATTTTGCCATTGGCTGTCATGGGAAAATCCTGAACAAAAAAGACGTATTTCGGTACCTTATACCGCGCGATTTGGGTCCGCGAGAAGTCACGCACGTCTGCTTCAGTAATATCAATGTCTTCTTTCGGAATAATAAAAGCTGATACCACTTCGCCATAACGCTCATCGGGAACGCCGACTACCTGCACATCGAGGATGCCGGGCATGGTATGGAGAAACTCTTCGATCTCCCGGGGAGAAATATTTTCGCCACCACGGATGATAATATCTTTGCTGCGACCGGTGATACGGTAATAGCCATGCTCGTCCACTGTTGCCAGATCGCCTGTGTGCAACCACCCATCGGCATCAATGACCTCAGCGGTCGCTTCAGGCATGTTGTAATAGCCTTTCATGATATTGTAGCCACGGCAACAGAGCTCGCCTTCTTCGTTGGCGCCGAGCCTTTCACCTGTTTCAGGATTGATGATTTTTACTTCCATGCCGGGAAGCTGCTGACCTATGGTGCTGACCCGTCGTTCAATGGTGTCTTCCGTACTTGTTTGTGTAATGACTGGCGAAGCTTCTGTCAGCCCGTAAGCAATGGTGATCTGCTCGCAGTGCATGTCATTGATGACACGTTTCATGATTTCAATGGGACAGGGGGAACCCGCCATGATCCCCGTGCGTAAAGAGCTCAGATCAAAGAGGGAGAACATGGGATGATTCAATTCCGCATTGAACATGGTCGGAACGCCATACAAGGCCGTGCATTTCTCTTTTTGAACGGCTGCCAGTGTGAGAAGAGGATCAAAGATTTCCACCATGACCACTGTTGCGCCATGGGTGTAGGCGGCCATTACGCCCAGCACGATACCGAAGCAGTGGAAGAGCGGAACGGGCAGGCAGACCCTGTCTTTTTCCGTGAATTTCTGGCGCTCTCCAATATGGAAACCGTTGTTGAGAATATTCCTGTGGGTCAACATCACGCCTTTGGGAAAGCCTGTCGTGCCGGAAGTGTACTGAATATTCACAACATCATCACAGTCCAGTGAACTGCTGATCTCCTCTAAAAAATCATCGGGACACTGATCACCCAGTTGAAATAGTTCCGGCATGCTGTACATGCCCCGATGTTTTTCCTGACCCATGAAAAGCACATGCTTCAAATGAGGAAATTCAGGATTGTGCAACATGCCCCGGGGAACTTGTCGAAGCTGAGGCACCAGTTCATAGAGTGTGTCGATATAGCTGACATCACGGAAGCCATCAACAATGGCCAGCGCTTTCATGTCCGACTGCTTCAATATATAAGCCAGCTCATGACTTTTGTAGGAAGTATTGACTGTGACAAGGACCACGCCAATGCGGGTAGATGCAAAAAAGAGGGTCAGCCAGTCCGGAACATTGCGTGCCCACACTCCCAGATGATCTCCCGGGCGAAGGCCGAGCTGCAGCAATCCCTTGGCAAGAAGTGCCGTGCGCTCATCAAATTCCTTCCAGGTGAAGCGCAGACCCCGGTCAGGATAAATCATGAAGTCCTTATCGGCGTGCAAGCTTGCCTGCTCCTGAAAAACAGTTCCGATGGTCTTATCAATTTTAATCATGCCGCTCTCCAATGAAAAAACTCAGCCCATACCACCGCTTAAAAGGGGGCATACACCACAGCCAGAAGCTTGGCTCCGGCACCATCGCCAGCCCGAACTTCATGGGGAACGATGGAATCATAATAAATGCTGTCACCTTCCTGAAGCAGGTAAGTCTCGCGACCGAGCACAACCCGGACCGTTCCAGCCAGTACATACAAGAACTCTTCCCCTTCATGGGAAGAAAGGACGGGTTCCGTGTCATCAGAAGGACAGACATCAATGAGAAAGGGTTCCATGTTCCGGTCGCTTTTGGCGGCACCGAGAGAATAAAAATCGAGAGTCCCTGTCTTCTGCGCTCCCGAGCCCGTAAAGCGCATCACATCGCTTGCCTGACCCTGACGCACCAGCACGGGGCCTGTACCTTCTTCTCCATCCAGAAAGGTGCCCAGTCGAACGCCCAGCGCTCTGGCTATTTTCATGAGAGGCGCCAGAGAAGGGAAGAGACGACCCTGTTCAATATGGGCGATAAATTCCACTTCCAGCTGACAGCGTTCCGCCAGCTCTTCCAGGCTCAGTTGCTGGGTTTCACGTAAATTTTTGATCACATCACCGGGATGACGTTCCTGTGTCATGAGTCCACTCCATGGCTGCGTTGTATTGAATGTGAATATGCCTTTTCCCTGCAAAAGAAACTCACACCTCGGGCATAAGTATAACGAATCCGGACATGATGCTGCTACTCAGGGTGATTTTCAGGAAAAAAGCGGAAAAACAGAAGGTGATTTCATGGCTCGGAAAAGCTCTTTAACAGGCTGTGGAGACGTTCCGTCACTACTGAATCCATATCCTGATCAAGAAGAGAAAGAAGCTGATGGTGCAGACCGGGATCCTGAGGCTTCGCTTTCAGAAGCACCTCGATATTATCCAGAGCCCTGTCCCAAAGTCCTTCTTTCAACTGTTCTTGAGCAAGCATCTGCCTGTGCCATAGATTGTCTGTATCGGCATCCACGGATTTTTGTAAATAGTCCAGGGCTGCTCTTCGGTCATCCAAGACAAGGGATATTTCGTAGAGACCAAAATTGGCCAGGCTGTCAAATCCGCCTGTATCCAGAGCCCGGTTGAAACAAGCGGCTGAAGCATCAAAATCACCTTCTGCAAAAAATACCTGGCCCGTTTCTACATATTCATAACTGATTAGCCGTGGCGGATCACAGTGATCGGGAGACAGGGTATCCAGCAAGGTCTGCGCTTTTGAATATTCTTTTGCCAGACGCAGACAGCGAACAGCGGCAAGACGGGCATGGCAGATGTTTGCATCTGCACTATCCAGTGATAAAAAGATATCCGCTCCTTCCAAAAAGCGATTCGCCTTTTCAAGAGCAGTGCCCAGACTGAAAATAACATTCCAATCTCCACTCCGAGCCGCATGCACTCCTTGCCAGAATGCTATATCCCGCTCAGGGTTGTCCAGCACTTGCAGAGTCTCATTGGCCTGCGCCAAAGCATCGGGAAAATATAAATCCTGCTGAAGCACTTCGCTCAGCAGTGGCAGCGCATCTTCGAAACGCTCCAGAGTTATATAGCGTGCTGCAAGTTTGGCGGCCGTGTCAATCCTGTGGGGATTCAGAGAAAGCGCTGCTTCATAAAGACCTTGAGCCTTTTTGAGTTTCCCCGCAGACCAGTAGCTATCACCCCGCTCCGCCAGGCGTTGGGAAGCATAAAAAGCAAGATCAGGATTTTTTTCCACCAGTTCCAGCCATTGTCGTTTATAGTCATCCGGCAAAGCGGATTTTTTCAGATAAGCATCAAAACGTTCATAGAGAATCTTTTCGAAAGGATACTTTTCAATATGTTTCCGGTACCAGGCCGCTGCAGACTCGTCCTTTCCAGTAAAGATCCGGCGAAGCTCACACAACAAGGCCGGCATTCTTTTTGTGATGGGAAGCCAGCTGTTCAAGTCTGCAGGAGAATTTTGAGCCGCAAAAACAGTTTCAGACAAGGCCGCTCCGTCAGGCAGGTGGGCACGCAACTCGTCGCGAATCTCCTGTGGCAATATTTTCCGGGTATTATCTTCCTGTTCCGGATCAGCAATAGTGTTTTCCTGTAAGAAGCGGTCCAGATCCACAAAGAAGGTCAAGGGGAAAGACAAGAGTTTTTCGGATAGAGCCGGAGAAGGCTGTTCACCCCCAGAATTGCATAAGGCCTCGGAATAGGCAGCGGCATAAAATGCCATATGAGGATTCAGTGAGAAAGCATGTTGAAAGTAGGTTGCAGCTCGCTCTCTTTCTCCAGCCACAGCCAGAAGGGTGCCCATGAAATAATAACTCATATTGTAATAGGGGTACCGAGAAAGAAGATATGAGCCGAATGCAGCGGCTAGACGGTATTCCTTATTGCGCAAAAAGGAAAAACCCAGTTGTGGATTATAGTTAAGAAAAATTGAAGGCCAACGGCCAACAGAACGTTGGAAAGCTCCTTTAAGTTGATCCTCTTCTGACCGGGTTTGAGGGATAATGGTCAAGTCTGAAAGAAATAACTCAAAGTCCAATACATCCAGGGCCTGCGAAAATGGTTCTGGAAGCGATGGTGTCGTGTCAGGGGCTGAATTTACTTTCAGTAAACTCAGAGGTATACTGCCTGGAAAGTACTTGATGGTTACATGAAGACCATGTTCTTCCAGTGCAGCCTTAAATACCTGAAGAGGAGCATGATCGGGATCAGCTTTGTGCATACTGAAAACGGGCTCAGTCAAAATCCATACGGATGCATCCGATAGTGCTTCTTTCTGCGTGCTCTTAAAATAATGAACTGCTTGTGTGCATGTGTCTCCATAGGAAGAAGCCTGTGCTGTTTGGACAGGTGCTGTGTTGCCAAAAAGAATTGTACGAGACATAGGATAACCGACACACTCATCAATAACAAGATCATGAGGCTTGCAATGATCGGCAATATAGTCTACTGCTCCTCGCCATTCCGGGTGTGTTCTGTGAGGAAGAAAAATAAGACATTGGTAACCGTAGAAAAAAATAATCAGTAACAGTGACACAGTATAAAGCCAACGATGACGGAATTGGCTGATGACAAAACCGGCCGCCAGATACAGACCAATCATGTTGTAAGCGGTATAGCTGCTTCCCATAACTATTTGTTTTGTTATTACTTCCAGCAGAGCCAGCATCATCGGACCGGAAATAATCAAACACAGGATAAATAAAAATCTGGAATAAAGAAACTGAGAAGATAAAGAATTGTCGGTGTCAGTCTTTTTTGTTGACTTTGTGTTCGAATATGAACCTGTCTCTGATAGTGGCTCTGCGGCTTCTTTTATACAACGGCGCAAGTGTTTGAAGATGAAAAGAGCCAGCAAAGACAAGAGAAGTAAAACAGTGGTTGTGTCAAAAACAGGACGAAACTTCAAAAGAGCTTTTAAGGAACCGGAGATTTCTTCGGGAGGGCTGTATAGCCAGGGCGGTGAAAGATCCCTGTGTAGCGTTACGATATCTTTTGAAATCGGGTATATCAGATACCGTACAGCATCACGATCTGGAGCTGTGACTCTGCTCTCAATGGATACGTGAGATGCGTACAGAACGGAAAAACTTAACAACGCGACAAGAATAAGGCATGGAATAGCCCAGAGAATACATGCACGTATTCCCCGCCGGAACAAGACGTAAATACCTTGCGGGACCAGAGCCAAAAGGGCAAAAAGATGGCTGAAAACGAATAGTGTCGTAATCAAATAATAGAGCAGCCAACGAAGGGAAGGGCGCTTGGGGGATGATAAGGCTGTTTCCAGAGACAGGATGGAAGCCAACGCCAAAAAAAACATCCACCCGTAAGGGCGCAGTTCTTGAGAGAACCAAATCTGGGACGGTGACAAAGCCAGTAAAAGGGCGCTGACTGTTCCGGCTCGATGGGAGTAGAATCGCAGAGTGAGATGATAGAGTAAGATAATGGCGAAACTGCCTGTTACCACGGGAAAAAGCCGTAAGAGTACAGGAGCGGTACCGACCAGTTGTGCCCAGAAATAAAAGAAGATGTAATAGGAGGGAGCGGCGGCATGTTCAGGAATAGCAATTCGAAAAGTCGCCAAAAAATGCTTCCATCCCAAGGGGGTGAGCGATGAATAAGAAAGCCATTCATCAAACCATATGGATTGTTGTGGCAGGTGATAGAGGCGAAGAAGAAAGCCCAGTATAAAAATACAACATACAGAAAAAGGGATGTTGGTACTGACAAAAGAAAATAAAGATGACAGCTTTTGTTTCTTTATGCCAAAAAAATAAAACATGGTCTCTTATATTTCTTTTAGGTCGGTCTCTGGTTGCAGCAAGGCTAGCGGAAGGGATGGAGTGTGAAATTTTCCCTTATATAATAAATTATAGCAAATGTCAAGAAATCAGATACAGGTATATTGAAGTCATGAATTCCTGGCCATACTGAAATTTGAGACGAGATGCAGTCTTTTGGTGTAAAATGATGCAGGGGCACCGCAGGTACTTCTCTTTAGATGTCTTGATGATTTGTACTGACAAGTAAGGTCTGATGGTCTTTTTTCTAGTCTATACACTCAATTATTTTGAATAGCTGCTCATCTCTGCTGCGAAAAGAAAGTGTGTTGATCCCGTCGATTCCTGCGTGCTAAACTGAGTTTTTATCCAGAAAGGCAACTGTCTTGTCTGATCCTCGTGGTTTTTTACATAAGCTGCATACTCTGAGAAGCAATGTGTTTTCCTTTGTCAAAGACAACAAAGTTTTGCTTCCTCTGTGCTTTATAACGGCTCTTGGTTTATTCCTTCGCTTGTATCACCTCTCTGAGCAGTCTGTCTGGTTGGATGAATACCCGTCTTATGTGCCGCTCAAAGCTTCCAGTGTCTCTGATTTTTTTTCCCTGTTTAAAATTATAGTGCCAGAGCACACAGGCGCCCCGGTTTTCTATATTTTCTTTTATTATTGGTCGAAAATTACAGGGATGAATCCCTTGTATCTGAGGCTTTTACCGGTTGCTTTTGGCACAGCAGCCATAGTGCTTATGTACTTTTTGGGAACTTCTCTTTATTCACGGCGAGCAGGCCTGATCAGCGCTCTTCTGCTGGCATTGTCACCCACGCAGATTTGGTTTGCGCAAGAATTGAGACCTTACGGGCTGATGTTTTTTCTGGCCCTGTTGTCGCTTCTGAGCTTACAGCATGCCCTTTCGTCACCGACAAAAAAAAGTCGTCTGTGGCTGTTATATTATTGTGCAACTGCGTTGTTTTTATTCAATCATCTTTTTTCCGTACTTATCCTCATACCTCAAGGTATTTATGTCCTTTTGCGCCGGGGCTTTTCCTTCTTTATTCTCTGGGCTTTGCCAGCTGTGATTCTGGTTACTATTCTCTTCTTCTCTGCTTTCGATATCTCACATACTACTGAAGAACAGGGTAGAGTGGCGCCTCCCCCCGAAATCATTACGGCCCTGACAAATGCAGTGGGACAGGACATCATCAATACGCGCTGGTTCTTCTTTTCTCCCTGGCACAACCATCCCACTGGAGAACTTCCGGATTCTCTGCTCTTGTTTCTCAAAGTCCGTCCCTTCATGGATGGGCTTATTTTTCTGTTTATCACGATATCTTTATTGGTTTTTGTCTTTTACAGTGCTGAAACCAGCCTCAGAATCCAATTCTTGGAAAATAAGTTTAAAAAGGTGAGTTGTCAACCTCTGACATGTATAAACAAATCTGGAGAAGAAATATATTTTGAGAGAAATCTTCTTTCAAAATTCATGTTGATAATCTCTCTGTTTTGTGTCTCTCCTTTGGTGCTGGGAACGGTTCAAGCTGTAACAGGACGACCAACTTTCAATCCGGTCTATAATGCCTATAATATGGCCGCCCTTTACCTTGCCATAGGTTTCGCAGCGAGTTGCTTCAACAAAAAGTGGATCTATAAAAGCTCTATATTGCTGGTTATTTTATTGTATGGTTACCAGTGCCTCATCTTTCTTCCTTATAGAACCCGCCCGGCATGGAACGAAGCAGCAGCCTATATCCGACAAAACAGCGGCCTTCAGGACCTTATCATTGACGAATGGTCTTTGGCACCCTTTTCCCGGATTGACCATTATCTGAATGATTTCCAGGTTAAAAAAGTGAATGCAACTTCATTAGGCGATGTTTGCGCGCAAGCGGCACTTTTTTTGCAAAATCAAGATCATACTGATGATCTTCAGCCGGCCGTGTGGATATTGACGGAGCCGGTTTTTTTGTACTATTTCGGCGGTATGCCAAAAAATCCCCTGAGAATACTAGAAGCTTCTTTGGAGGAATGCGGCTTGCATGTGGAAGCTACCTATTTTCCGGGAAGCACCCATCTGACTGTTCTTAAAGCGACCTGCACTCAGGGACAAGAGCCGCGCATTCCCGTCCCGATTCCGCAATTACTGGATATAGCGGACTATAGCAGTTTTTTTGATGATTTAGGCGTTCATGTTGACAACGAGGAAGAGAAACAACAGTTGATCTATGGTTTTCAGCGATCAACAAGTGCCTGGCCTCTTTTTTTGACAATTGGAAACTTTGAGGTGGGCTTTTCGTTTTTACGAAATAAGGAATATCGTCTTGCGGGCGCATTTGCTGAATATCTGCTGTCATCTCACCCCTATTTTGGTTTGGGCTATTACTATATGGGTACCTTGCTGGCTCTTGCAGGTGAAACTGATCGGGCCCGTGCCTATTTTTCCCAGGCCTTTTCGTTGTATCCCGTAATTGCATCCTATTCGGAAGCATTTTCCAGAGCGTTATGTGAACCTGGAGAAGCTCTTCCAGACAAAGCCGCGGCCGATCGTTTATTTTCCTTTCCTTATCCGTTATTTGTGGATCTGCAAAGATATCTGGAAGAAACAGCTGTCTTCACTGAAAGTGGTCCAAAGATTAAAATACTTCCCGGCCACGAGAGAGTGCGCCTGGCTTCTGAATTGACTGATGGTGCTGTATTGATTGACGCTCTCTTTACAGCTCAGAAAAACAACAGAAAAGCAGAAGCCTGGATGCCCATTACAAAAAGACTTCCGGCACTCACTGCTGAATTGTCTTATTGTTTGACCGGTAACCCGGAACGGACAGCCAATAAATACAGAGAACTGATCGGGCGTTTTCCTTTTGAATGCTTCTTTTATGATCGTTATGATTATTTTCTCAAAAAATATGCGGACGTTCATGCCTATGTGACAAATTGGCTTGAGCTGGTTTCTGCCAATCCTGATCTTTCAGCATATGCCGTTCAAAAACTGGAAGCTGTCGGGAATGACTGGTATGAACTGGACAATAACGAAGCTGCACTGGCCGCCTTTCAAGGTGCTTCAATGCTGGGTTCTTTTTCGCTGGATACAGCAGCCAGAACAGGCGAAGTCTATGCTCGACAGTTCCGTTTCAAAGAGGCATTGACAATCTATGCTGAAGTACTTAAAAAAGACGCTCAGTTTTCAAATGTTCTCGTCAATACCGATATTGTTCTCAATGAGCTGGACGATGAACAATATCGCCTGGACTATTGGAAAGACATTCATGAGTCCAATCCTCACAGCTGGGACATAACCCGTCGCTATGGAGGCACTCTGGAAGAAGCTGGATTTTTCACCGACGCCACCCGGATCTATCTGGTTTTAAAAGACTCGGAGGCCCATGGTTGTGATGCGCTTGTGGCGGCTATACGCTGTTTGCGTCTTTCCGGAGACTATAAAACTGCATTGACATTACTGGAGCAGCAAAATCCGGAGAGATGTCACCCGCCAAAACTGATAACTTACGAGTATATCTCCATCGGACAATTGCTTGTAGACCAACAATTATTGAAGGAAGCGGAAGAATGTTTTAACCAGGCGCTTGCCATAGGCGGTTTTGATGGGTTGGCCTATTTTGAATTGGGAACACTTGCCCGGGCAAAGGGCGATGGGCGTGAAACACTTGGATATTTTACAAAATCCGTGAAGGCTGATCCCGATGCACTCTGGCCCAGACAATGTCTGGCTGTTGAACAATTAAATAACGGCTTGTATGCTGAAGCTCTGGAAAACTATAAAATTCTGTTTCTGCAAAATCCTGATGTTTCAGGGCTGAGGCAAACGATTCTATCGCTTGTTGAAAAACATGACGATGCGATACCCGAAGATCAGTTGCAGGAGCTTCATGAATTATTTCCTGACTGGTTTATTTTACAGTAAAGTGATGAAATGCTGAAGGATTCAAATTAAAAACAATTTTTCATGGAAACTTTCTTAAGTTCTTGACAATACATGTTTTTTCTGAGACTCTCATTTGTGTCGTTGATCTTGAATTGTATTATACTTTTTTGGACTTGATAAGCGGCTTTCATGATTTTATTTTAGATGTGCTGAATATACTAACCTTGTTTTTTGTTGAGTTTTGTTAATGACGGACTTTTATATAAAATAGGTTCAATGTGCCCCTGTATCATTTGTGAAAATCTGCTTCCTTTACGGGAGTTCCTTTCCGAGATCCAGCAAAAGGGGATATTTCTAATGAGTTACAACACTATGGTAGAATTTTACAGGGACTTCTGTTACATCGTAAAAGCTTTTTGTTTTGAAGTGCACGAGCCAAGCACCAACCTGCGCAGACTGAACGCTTGTGTGACGCTGGTGAGTTCAGTAATGCAGGAGGATATATCATGAAAAAGTTACGCATATTTCTGGTGAATGTTGGCCTTCGTTCTCGCGTGTATTCTCTGGCAACTCCACCTTTGGGGATTATGTACATCGCGGCTTATCTGCGTACAAAATTCCCGGTCGAAATCCAGTTGATCAACCAGCGTCTCGAAGGCTGGTCTCACGATGAAGTGGCCCGTAGAGCCATTGAGTTTGACGCTGATATTGTCGGGCTGGGCAGCATGACTCCCACGGCCCATGGCGTGCCGGCTATTGCCCGTGCAGTGCGACAGGCCAAGCCGGATACATTTATCATTCTTGGCGGACCTCATATTTCAGCCTTCGGGAAACCGGCTTTCGAACACTCACCCGATGCCGATGCCGCTGTTTCCGGTGAAGGTGAATTGAGTATGGAAATGATTGTCCAGGCCCTTTTGGATGGCAGCGACCTCAGCCATATTCCCGGACTCATGTGGCGCGATAAAGAAGGTGAGATCATCACCAATCCCGGACGTGCGCCCATGTTCGAAAATCTGGATGATCTGCCTATGGCCGCCTACGATCTTATTGATCTGTCGAAGTACTGGAAAACGCAGTCCATGCCGCCAGTTCCCCGCAGGCGGTATGCATCTCTTTTGAGCAGCCGCGGCTGCCCATATACATGCATGTGGTGCCATAATATTTTCGGTCGCTCTTTTCGCGCTCATTCCGCTGAGAGGATTGTGGACGAAATATGCTACTACAAAAAAACATATGGTATTAATGATGTTGAGTTTGTTGATGATTCTTTCAATCTCAATAAACAACGTCTTCTTGACTGTACCGATTCGCTGCTTAAACGAAATGGACCTATAAAGATTGTTTTTCCCAATGCTCTTCGTGCAGATCTGTTGGACGAAGAAGCTGTGGACGCATTGGCGACAGCTGGCATGTATTTTTGCAGTTTTGCTTTGGAGTCAGGATCTCCGCGCATCCAGGAGTTTACCGGGAAGCGTCTGAACATACCGCGTTTTCTCAAAGCAATAGAGTATGCGACAGAAAGAGGAGTCTTTGCCAATGGTTTTATGATGCTCGGTTTTCCCACGGAGACGGAAGAAGAGATGTTGGAAACCATACGTGTTGCTACGGAATCACGACTCCATACGGCTTCTATCTTCACAGTAACTCCTTTTCCGGGAACAGTTTTGTATGAATATGCCTTGGAGCATATGCCCGAACGTTTGGGCGGCCTCAACTATAATGATATGGACTTCTGTTCACTGGAAATGAATATGTCTACTGTGTCAGATGAAAGATTGTTTTATCTGCAGAGAAAGGCATCGCGTGCTTTCTTCTTCAAGCCCAATCGTATTTATCGTTTATTGCGCGACTTTCCCCAGCGCCACCTCCTGCCTTTGTATATCCCTACTTTTGTTCGCAGAACTTTCAAAGGTCTCTTCAGCTGATCCCTTTTCAGACAGGAATTTTCATTTTGAACCCCACCATCGCTATGTCTGCAGAGGAAGAGATTTGCATTTGTTGTATCCGTGGCGCATAATGACCTTTGGTTTTATCGGATGAATCGGAACAACTTTCAGATTGAATAGAGAGGATGATACAGATGGGTACGCGACGTGAATTTTTGAAGACAGCCGCCGGTGCGGCGGCCACTTTGACCGCCATGGGGTACACACGCTCCGTCGGAGCCAATGATCGCCTCAGTATAGGTCTCATAGGCTGCGGCAGCAGGATGAAGGGTGCCATTTTGCCCTCCATCAACAATCACGCCAAAAAATACAATATGGAAGTGACAGCTGTCGCCGATCCCTGGAAAGTGGCAAGGGAAGAAGCGGCCGCCATGTGCGAAGGCTGGTTCGGAAATGCACCTCAGCAGTTCGTCAGCTACAGGCAGCTTCTCGATGAAGCCAACGTGGATATGGTTGTCATCGCCAGCCCCGAGCATCTGCATACCACCCACCTCAAAGCCGTGGCCGAAGCGAAAAAAGATGTCTACTGTGAAAAGCCTCTGGCCAAAGAGATGGCGCCTCTCCGTGAAGCCTATGACGCTGTCCGGGCAAGCGGTATTGTCTGTCAGGTGGGCACACAGCTGCGCAGCTATCCCGCCATGCTCGGCGCTCGTGCATATTATAAAACCGGCGCTTTGGGAAAAGTCGGGCGTATCGAGCAGCACCGCAACGCTTCACGTCCTTATTGGTATGGCTATCTGAAAGATAACGTGAGGGAAGAAGATGTGGACTGGGCCGAGTTTCTGGGTCATTGTCCCATGCGCCCCTTTGATCCCGTTCTCTTCAGCGGATGGTATGGCTTCAGAGAATTTTCCGACGGTGCTGTTCCCAGTCTCGGGGCCCACTATATTGATCTGGTGCATTCCATCACAGGCGCACGTATTCCCCGTGCCTGCGTATCCATGCAGTCCACTCAGATATGGAAAGACGAATACGCTTTCGATTGTCCCGACCACGTCAATGTCATCTGGGAATATGAGGAAGGCTTTTCCGCCCATTATTCCACTTATTTCGGCAACAGCGGCGGAAGTACTTTCCTGATCATGGGAGATCAGGGAGTCATGGACCTTCAGGACTGGAGCAATGTCTATGTGTCCGGTACAGGAGGCTTCAGCGAATCAGCTCTTCCCAAAGAACGGGTGCGCATTGATGATGCCGAAGCGCCGGATCATATTGAAGACTGGTTCCAGTGTGTACGCGAAAGAAGAACGCCCAACGCCAGCATAGAGGCCGGTTATCAGCATGCCGTCGCCGTGATCATGGCCATGCGCGCAGCGGACACGGGCCGACGTCAGGTATACAATCGGGCAAGCCGGGAGATTCTGGACGCCTGAGCCGAAGTCAGCCCTTTGTTGACGTGATGACAGAGAATACAGAGTTGATATAAGCTGATGCCGGGTGTCTTCGGAAGCTCTTTCGCTTGTTACAGCAGAAATTGCACCGGAGCGCCCGGCTTTCTTATGGTAAAAGCGGAACCTCATTCACTATGGAGCCTCTCCCATGAAAGTGCTGTTGATTGCAGCCAATACAGAGCAGATTGATATGGCCACCATCCCTCTCGGCCTGGCCAGTGTGGCCGAATCAATCAAAGCACATGGTCATGAAGTCCTTTTTCTGGATCTCATGTTTCAGGCCGATCTCAAAACAGCACTTCAGGAGACCCTGGAAAAAGAACAGCCCGGATGTATCGGCATTTCCGTTCGAAATATTGATGATCAACGCATGGAATCCACCCGTTTTCTTCTGACAAAGGTGAAGGTGATCATCGATCTTTGCCGCGAGAAGACACAGGTGCCGATTGTTCTGGGAGGAGCGGGCTATACCATTTTTCCCCATGCCGTATTGACCTTCCTGGGAGCGGATCTGGGAATTGCCGGAGAAGGGGAAGGGGCTTTTCCCGCTCTTCTGGAAGCTCTGGAAACAGGAAAGAGTCTGGAAGGAGTTCCCGGACTGCACCGCGCTGATCGGGAAGGCGAGTCCCCCAAAAGCTTCATGAAAGAACTCGACAACTTTCCTCTTCCTGATCTGGCATTGCTCTTGGAAGATGTGAAAAAGAATCCTGATCCCTGGATTCCCGTACAAACCCGGCGGGGATGTCCCCTGGCCTGTTCCTATTGCTCAACGCCCAAAATTGAGGGAACAGCCATCAGAGAACGTTCGCCCGAAGCCGTGGTGGACTGGTTGAAACAGTGGGTCGAAGTGGGCTATACACAATTCTATTTCGTGGATAATACCTTCAATCTGCCTGTGCCCTATGCCAAAGCACTCTGTCGTGAAATGATCAGCCAGAAACTGGGCTGTACCTGGTCCGCCATTGTGTATCCCGGACAGATGGATGCGGAACTGGTTGACCTTATGGCGGAATCAGGATGTGTGCGCGTGAGCATTGGCTTTGAAAGCGGTTCAGAAAAAATGCTTCGTGTGTTGAACAAGCATTTTACGCTCGACGATGTCCGGGCGGCTTGTGCCTGCTTTCAGAACAAAGCCATCCAATGTATGGGCTTTCTGCTCCTCGGCGGTCCGGGAGAAACCAGGGAGACTGTGAAAGAAAGTCTTGACTTCGCCGACTCACTGAATCTCGATTCTTTGCGGGTGACCGTTGGAATCCGTATTTATCCCGATACGGAAGTGGTGGCGGCTGCTGTGGAAAGAGGGCTCGTATCAGTGGAAGACACGCTCCTGACACCGGTCTTTTATCTTGAACCCGAACTGGCTCAGTGGCTTCCGGCCAAAGTGGCGGAATGGACAAAAACACGGCCTTACGCACTGGGATGAGTCCTGGTTCAACGAAAGTCCATTTTCCGCTGAACCAAGACAGTCTTTTGGGAGAATAACAACAAAACGGAAAAACCTGGATGACGGCGGAGGTCAGAGCATTTCTGGTGCATCAGTGGACAGAGCGGACGCTTCAAGACCGTAGATCTTTTCTGTGTCCCATTGTGTCGCTGTGGTAAAACAAAACACAGCTCTATCTTGCAGCCTTGAAAGCCCTTTTGCAATAATGAGATCAAGAACGAGCCCTTACTGGCCCAAAGCAGCATTGTCTTCCTGGAAAGGATCTTCATGAAATTTTCATTCTGTACCTTTTTTTCTTCTTCTCTCTCTTTTCTCCTGATCCTGGCTTTGGCGCCAGTGTGTTTTGCCAATGAAGACGTCTCCCGTTACGAAGCAGCGTGGCTGTCTTTCCAGGAGCCAAGCAACGCATATAAGGGGAAACCCTTCTGGTCGTGGAATGGCAAGCTGGAAAAAGAAGAACTGCTTCGCCAGATTGATGTGCTGGAAGAGATGGGCTTCGGCGGTTTTTTCATGCACTCCCGGACAGGTCTTGTTACGGAATATCTGGGTGAAGAATGGTTTGATCTGATCAATGTCTGTGCTGACGAAGCTGAAAAGCGCAATCTGGAGGCCTGGCTCTATGACGAAGACCGCTGGCCCAGTGGATCGGCGGGAGGGAAGGCCACAGAGAACCCAGAATATCAGATGAAATATCTGCTCATGGACATCTTCGATGCCTCCGAATTTGAGTGGGAAGATCGTTTTATAGCCGCTTTCAGCTGTGATCTCGATGGATTGAACTATAGGAATTTGCAGCGTCTGGATAAAGGACAAAAACATTCGGGAACAACAAATACGGTCCTCGCCTTTTCTGTCAAATACATGGACAGCAGTTCTTTTTACAATGGCAATACCTATCTGGACACGATGAGCAAAGAGGCGACGGAACATTTCATCGCATTGACCCATGAGGCTTATAAAGAACATTGCGGTGATCGAATCGGCACCTCCATCAAAGGTATTTTTACAGATGAGCCTCACCGGGGCATGGTCATGTGTCACAAAGTCGACCAGGGTGGCTTGACTGATTCGGAAAGATGCACGCCCTGGACAAGGGCCCTGCCGGAAGCTTTTTCAAATGCTTATGGCTATGACCTGCTCGATCATCTTCCGGCGCTCTTCCTGCGACCGGAGGGCGAGCGTATCGTCCGGGTGAAATGGGAGTACATGGAACTCATACAACAGCTCTTTCTGGACAACTTTGCGAAGCCCATGCTCGAATGGTGTCAGGAACACGATATGATCCTGACAGGTCACGCTCTCCACGAGGACACTCTGGGCGCCCAGGCTGTTCCCTGCGGTTCCATGATGCGTTTTTATGAATACATGGATTACCCCGGTGTAGACGTGCTGACAGAGGGCAACCGCAACTACTGGATCGTGAAGCAACTGGCCTCCACAGCCCGGCAGCTGGACAAAAAATGGATGTTGTCGGAACTCTACGGATGCACCGGCTGGCAGTTCAATTTCGCCTCTCACAAAGCAGTAGGGGACTGGCAGAGCCTTTTCGGCATCAATCTGCGCTGTCATCATCTGTCCTGGTACACCATGGAAGGAGAAGCGAAACGGGATTTCCCGGCCAGTATTTTTTATCAGAGTGCCTGGTATCCCGAATACAAACATGTGGAAAATTATTTTTCCCGGATCAACACGCTCATGTCCCGGGGAAAGCCGGACTGTCATATTCTCGTGCTGAACCCAGTGGAAAGCGCCTGGGCACAGATTCATACCGGCTGGGCGAGCTGGCTCTCCGCCACGGCACCGGAGGTTGTGGCTCTCGACCGCAAATACCAGCAGCTGCTTACCTGGCTTTTTGAAGCGCAGCTGGACTTTGATATTGGAGATGAAGATATCCTCATGCGCCATGGAAACGTGGTGCAAAAAGATGGACCTGTTTTGCAGGTCGGCAAGGGAAATTATGACCTCGTTATTGTTTCCGGTCTGGAAAGCATCCGGGCCACAACACTGGACATGCTTGAAGCATTTCAGGCGGCGGGCGGTTCACTGCTTTTTGCAGACGAGGCTCCTGCTCATGTGAATGGCGATCGCTCTGATCGTGCTGCTGTACTGGCCGGGAAATCTCTGCAGGTACCCTTCGAGCGCGAAGAGCTGCTCCAGGCCTGCACCGACCGGATTCAACCGGCTGTAAGCATTACCCATGAGGAGCATGAAGACTGGACACGCCAGATTTTCACGCAAAGCCGTCTGGACGGAGCCTTGCGCTATGTCATGGCGCTCAATACCAACAGGGAAGAAGCCCGTCCGGGATTTGTCATGACAGTGAAGGGGGAGGGAGTCGTGGAAGAATGGGACAGCCTCACCGGCGGGCGGATGACAGTGCCCACCCGCAATGAAGAGGGCTTGCTGCACTTCTCTGTTGATTTCCCGGCTGGCGGCGAAAAGCTGTATGTCATCAGACCGGAAGCCGATCCTTCTCTTCCGGTGAAAGAAAGCTGGAAGGAAGTGCGACGAATTTCTTTGAAAGGTCCGGCTCCCTACAGATTGAGTGAGCCCAATGTCTGTGTCCTCGACCGTGCAGCCTGCAATATTGACGATGTGGGCTATGGTACACCCATGGAAATATTGAAAATTGATCAGTATATCCGTGATCGCTACGGACTGGCCCGTCGCGGTGGCGAAATGTTACAACCCTGGTTTGCAGGAAAGCAGGAAAAAGTGATCCGGGGTGCTGTGAAAATCCGCTTTGATTTTGAAGTGGAGACAATCCCCGAAGCGCTTTATCTGGTCATGGAACAGCCGGGCATGTTTTCCGTGCTGGTCAACGGCGAATCTCTGTCAACTGCAGAAGATGCCGGTTGGTGGGTGGATACCTGTCTGAGAAAACTCGTGCTGCCTCCGTCCATGCTGAAGCCAGGTGAGAATCTCATTGAGATATCGGTGGACTTTCATGAAGAGGTGAATCTGGAAGCCTTGTATCTGCTGGGCGAATTCGGTGTACGCCTCGACGGGATCCGCCGTATTTTGACAGAACTTCCCGAGACGCTGGAGTTTGCTGATATAGCTGATCAGGGCCTGCCTTTCTATTCAGGTGCTATAGAATATCTGGTGGAACTTCCCGATGTTGCAAAAGATTCCGATGAGACCGTCTTCTTCCACCTGCCCGCTTTTGAAGCAGCCTGTGCGAAGATCAGTCCGGGAGATGAAGAGGCCTTGCTGCCCTGGGCACCCCATGAAGCCAAATTGACGGAGGCACCGGCTGCAGACGAAATATTGCCCTTGACCGTAATCCTGACCCGTCGCAACAGTTTCGGACCCTTGCATCAGGTGACCTTGAGAGCCGGTGGCTATGGTCCGGGAAGCTGGGTTACAACGGGCAAAGATTTCATGGATGCTTATAATCTCTATCCGGCCGGAATCTTGAAGGAACCGGAACTGATCATCCGTCAGGCCATTTAAAAACACCATTATTTCGGAGATCAAAGAATGACAAAGAGGATCATGACGAATCTGGTATTCACACTGCTTTGCGGCGCAATGACCGCCGGCGCTCAGGCTGCTGAAGACAACTGGCTGCTCTTTATCGGCACCTATACGCACGGAGACAGCCAGGGTATTTACAGTCTGAATATGAAGAAGGACACAGGTGAACTCACAGATCCCATGCTTGCCGTTGAGACGGAAAACCCTTCCTTCCTCGCTCTTCATTCCAGAGCACCTGTTCTTTACAGCGTGGGCAACGCTCTCAATGAGGAGGGACAACGGGAAGGCTTTCTCAATGCCTTTTCCGTGGATGGAAGATCCGGTAAACTGCCGCCAATCCACCGTATGCCCGTGAAAGGAACGGAACCCTGTCATCTGGCCGTGTCAGGAACGAACAGCCATATTGCCGTCGCCAACTACGGTAATGGCAGTGTAAGTCTTTTTCCTCTGGACGGGGAAGGGTTCCTGGAAGCTCTCTGCGGTTATTGGACCCATGAAGGATCCGGCACTCATCCCACGCGTCAGAAAGGCCCCCACGCCCATTCTGTGACTTTCAATAAGGAAGGAACAGGACTTTACGTGGCTGATCTGGGTATAGACAAAGTATTGCGCTATGATTTTGATGAGGAGCATGGTCTGTTAACACTTCAGAAGGAAGCGTCCCTTTCCGTTGAAGCCGGATCCGGTCCCCGGCATTTCGCCTTTCATCCCGCAAAGCCCTTTGCCTATGTGGTCAATGAACTTGCCAACACCGTTACGGTCTGTGGTGTTGAGGAAGCTTCAGGTGCCTTGAAATACTTGCAGACCATTGCCACTTTGCCCGAGGATTTCACAGGAGAGAGCACAACAGCTGAAATTCGTGTGCATCCTTCAGGAAAATTTGTTTACGCCTCCAACAGAGGCCACGACAGCATCGCCGTATTTACAGTGGACTTGGAAACAGGATTGCTCGACAGTGCTGGCCAGATCCCGACAGGAGGCCGCAGTCCCCGTCATTTTTCTCTGTCGCCCGATGGTGCGTATTGTGTCGTGGGCAATGAACTGAGCGGCACGGTCCGGGCTTTTCGTGTAAACCCTGAGACAGGCCTTCTGGAGGATTTGAATCAGGAAGTGCGTGTTCCCAATGCCGTATGTGTGCTCTTCTATTCACAGCCATCCGAAGACTGAAGGATCGCATAAAATCATTGCAAAGACGAGGGTCGCAGGTAAAAAAATTGTGCTGGCCTACCCTGAAGGCGCATAATATCACCTCATCCTCCCTCGTATAAACACGAATCCCGGGTGTTTTCCTGATACTTCATCCTCTTTCTTCACTGAGTGAGTTGTCTCTGGCGGAATCTGATTCCAGGCCAGTATTCAGCTGTCCGGAGCTATAAATAACAATGCATTCTCTCAAGTCCATCAGAAATGTCGCTATCATCGCTCATATTGACCATGGGAAAACCACGCTTATCGACAGTATTTTCCGGGCCGCCCGCATGTTCCGTGAAAATGCAAGGGTTGCCAAGCGTTTCATGGACAATAACGAACTGGAACGGGAACGGGGCATCACCATCCGTTCCAAACATTGTACGGTTGAGTGGAAAGATCATCTCATCAATATCATTGATACGCCCGGTCATGCGGATTTTTCCGGAGAGGTGGAACGGGTCCTTTCCATGGTGGATTCTGTTCTGCTGCTGGTGGATGCCAATGAAGGTCCCATGCCGCAGACACGCTATGTGCTCATGCGCGCCCTGCGTTCCGGCCTGAAACCTATTGTCATCATCAATAAAGTGGACCGTCCTCAGGCCGAACCTCTCCGTGCCCTGGACCAGACCTTTGATCTTTTTGTAACTCTGGGCGCAACGGAAGAACAATGTGATTTCATCACTCTCTACGGTTCAGGTCTGAACGGCTGGTTGTCCCGCGATCCCGAAGGCACTCCGGAAGAAGGCATGGACGCCCTCTTTGAAAGCATTATCGATCACGTACCGCCTCCCGAAGGAGATGAAGAAGCTCCTTTTCTCATGCAGGTCAACGCCATAGGCTGGAATGATCACATCGGTCGTACAGGTACTGGCCGCATTCTGCAGGGCCGCCTGAGTAAGGGCATGGAGATCAACCGCTGGATCACCCGTCGCAAAGAGGCAAAGAATCTTTACAACGACAATGAGAGCTTCGAATGGGAAGTGTCGGGAAAGAGTGAGGAAAAGGCCCTTTATCTCTGGGCAACCCAGGGCCAGACCACAGTCGCTGTAGAGAGTGCAGGTGCGGGAGATATTGTTACCCTGGCTGGACCCAAAGAGTTGAATATAGGCGATACTCTGGCTGCTGTGGAACTTGACAATGCGGCACGGCCTCCCCTCGATATTGAAGAGCCCACGGTATCCATGATGTTTCTCATCAACAGCGGGCCTTTTTCAGGCCGAGAAGGGAAGGCCATCACACAACGACAGCTGAAAGAACGTCTGATGCGTGAACTGCGCGTCAATGTATCTCTGCGCGTGGAAGAAGTGGGACGTATGGATGCGCTCAAAGTCTCAGGCCGTGGAGAGCTGCATCTGTCCATCCTCATCGAGGAAATGCGGCGGGAAGGTCTGGAATTTTGTGTGTCTGCGCCGGAAGTCATCACCCAGATCGGGGACGATGGCACCCTGCTCGAACCGGTGGAAGAGGTGGTAATCGATGTCATGCGGGAGCATCAGGGCATTGTCATTGAAAAAGTCTCTGAGCGCAAGGGGGAGTTGCAAGCCATGTACACAGGTGCCGGTGAGATGATCCGTATGGAATTCCGCATGCCTACGCGGGGACTCATCGGCTACAGAAGCGAGTTTCTGACCGATACCAGAGGACTGGGTATCCTGGCATCACGTTTCGCCGCTTATGCCCCCTGGTATGGCCCTGTTTCGGGAAGAAATCGGGGTTCCATGATCAGCATGGATACAGGCTTGGCCACAGGATACAGCCTGGAAAATCTTCAACAGCGGGGAACCCTCTTCATTACGCCCATGACCGAGGTGTATACAGGCATGATCATCGGTGAGAATGCACGCCCCGGTGACCTGCCCTGCAATCCTACAAAACGCAAGGCCCTGACCAATCACCGGGCGGCCACCAAAGACCAGACCGTCACTTTTGACGTGCCCCGCACCTTGACTCTGGAAAGTGCCCTCGAATGGATCGCCAAAGATGAACTGATGGAAATTACTCCCACAGCCCTTCGATTGAGAAAAGCCATCCTGAATCATGAGGAACGCAAAAAAATTGAACGGCATATGAACGCTGTGGAAGGATAGTCAGTAAAGGTATCCTGACTTCAGGAATCAATCCGAGGAAAGAATAATGAAGCTCTTTATTTTCAAGAAATCCCTGACTCTTTTCCGTGCTTTATTTCTTGTCACCGCTCTGGCAATTCCCGCACAGACCAATGACGCAAATACCGGAATAGTGGGGGAGAGCCTGGTTCTGGTGGCTGAAGAAGAAGCATTTCTTTTATGTGAAAATATTTTGCCGGAAACGGTAGTGGTGCGGAGTACCTATCTGGCTGATAAAGAAAATTCCCAGGTTTATAAAGAAGGGGTCGATTATCTTCTTGATCCCGATAAAGGAACCCTGCGCCGTACAGCTCAGTCCGCCATCCCGGATTTTTCAACCAACATGCTCTATGGGGAAAAAGAATTCAATCATGTGGATTTCCCGGGCTTCGGCAATTCCGACTTTTTTGTTTACGTGGATTATGAGTCTGCTGAAAAACTTGATTTGTTTACCCCAACCCTGCAGGAAGCATCCCTGAAGAAAAGCAAGAAGCGCCTGGAAGAAGGGGGCGACTTTAAAGTCATTGCCTATGGCGACAGTATTACCGCTGGTGGCGATGCCTCTGAGTTGAAGCTCCAATTTCCTGAACGTTACGCAACCTGGTTGGGCGAGCAATTCCCTCAGGCGCATATCATTCTGGAAAATGGGGCAACAGGCGGGGACAGCACAGTACAGGGAATTGAAAGACTGGAAGAAAAAGTGCTGAGCCGGGAACCCGATCTTGTACTCGTGGGTTTCGGCATGAATGACCATAACAAAGGTTGGATTGAACCGGAGGATTTCGGAACAAAACTGACCCACATTGTTTCCTCCATCAAAGAGAGCACAGGGGCGGAAGTCATTCTTTTTTCCGCTTTTCCGCCCAATCCCGATTGGAAACACGGTTCTCATCGTATGGAGGCTTATGCGGCTGTGACGGAAGAGGTGGCTTCGGAACAGAATTGCGCTTATGCGGATGTCTTTGCCAGCTGGATCCGGGCATTGGAAAGAAAAGATTGTGCAAGCCTTTTGGGCAATAATATCAATCATCCCAGTGATTTCGGGCATTGGCTGTATTTTGAAGTGTTGAAGAGTGTTGGTTTTTGATTCACCACAGAGGTACTGAGTGTACGGAGAAATACTTCTTTACCGAAGAGATGACACTGACACGACGCCCCTTGAAACAACAGCGCAGCACAGCCGCAACCAAATAAAGCTTTTTTATTTAACCGCGAAAAGCCCAAAAAGGACGCGAAAGGAAAGAGAGAAAAAAGGGCTCATCCGGTTTTTGCGTACTTGATGTTTCTATCCGACGAGTTTGATTTTTGCTTCGTGTAACGCAAGTATTTTTAATTTAAAGAACTCCATATCTCGAAATCCATAGGCTCGGCGTT
>JAAYJV010000038.1 GCA_012522755.1 Candidatus Hydrogenedens sp. | reverse complement strand
CTTTTCCCGGGTGTCCTGCCAATGTGGAAATTGGCGTTCCCAGGCTGCGCGAGCCAAGGTCTTTAATTTATCAGTGTCCATCAGTGGTTCTAAGAAACGTCGTGTCCGTGTCATCTCTTCGGTTAAAATGTGTTTTTCCGTGTGTTCAGTGAATGACCTGGAAAAAACTTCCCATATCCTCTTTGTCTATTGAAGTACAGCCCGGGTACACGTACAATAGAATCCTATGAAAACAGGAATAGAAATCACACCGCTCACAGCCCGCCTCACCGGTATCGGATACTACACCCGTCATCTGGTGCAGGCTTTATGCGCTTTGCCCGAGCGCCCTGAGCTGCGGGGCTTTGCATCGGGTATCCGGCCGCCGCAATTGGGAACGCTTTCCCTGCCCCATCGCTGGCTGCCCCTGCCTACACGGGCTCTGTATCAGATCTGGAACAAAACGGGTTTTCCCCGGGTGGACAGTCTTCTCGGCGGTGTTCAGGTGTATCATGCTGTCAATTATGTGCTTCCGCCTCTCAAAAAGGCCGCCGCTATCCTCACCATTCATGATCTGGCTTTTCTGCTTCATCCAGAGTGGAGCAGCCCTAAAATAGTGGGTCCCTTCAGAAAAGCCATTACCCGCCATGCCCGGCAGGCGCAGCTTATTATTGTGCCTTCTCTTGCCACACAAAGGGATGCTGTGGAACTTCTTGATATTGATCCGGAAAAAGTCCGCCTCATTCCTCATGCAGGCGATCCAGATTTTTCTCCGCAACCTTCGGACCAGGCGGAAGCTGTGCTTCAGAAAGAACTGAATCTCCCGGGCCCCTTCTTCCTCTGTGTGGGCACTCTGGAGCCTCGCAAAAATCTTCGAACCCTTTTGCGTGCTTTTTTAAAAACAGAGCTTCCTCATAAACTCGTCTTTGTGGGAGGCCGGGGCTGGGGCGATCAGCTTCTGGCCGAGCATCCTGTGACGGAAAAAGAGCGGAACAGACTTGTCTTCACGGGATATCTGGAAGATCGTGTTCTCTTTCCGGCCTTGTACAGCCTGGCCACGGCTTTTGTCTTTCCCAGCTGGTACGAAGGCTTCGGCATTCCTCTGGTAGAAGCCATGGCCTGTGGCTGCCCTGTCATTTCCTCCGACACTTCGTCCCTTCCTGAAGTAGCCGGAGATGCGGCCCGTTATGCGGCTCCCGACGATGAGGAAGGCTGGACAAAGGCTCTGGAAGAAGTGGCTTCCGACCCGCTACTGCGACAAAGACTTCGTGAAGAGGGATTGAAACAGGCGCAATTGTTTTCCTGGGAAAAGACTGCGACCGCCACCTTTCAATGCTATCAGGAGTTCTTCTGATGCGTATTTTATTGAATGCCCTGCAAAGTGGAAACCGCAGCGGTACGGGTCGGTATACGCTGGAACTGGCCCGGGCATTCAAAAGTCTCGCGACTGAGCTGTCTCTGGACTGTTATTGTCCGGACGGAGAGATCCACTCCTGTAAGGAGAGTTTGCCTTCGCCCTCAGAAAAGATCATGAGTCCTCTACGGCGCTTTATCCGGGAACAATGGACCCTGCCCCGACTTGTAAAACGAGGTGCCTTTGATCTGCTTCATTATCCTGTGGGCACGAGTCTCCTCTTCTCATCCGTCCTCCATGTACTGACCATCCACGATCTCTGATATCTGCGCAACCCGGATTGGTTTCCCAAAAGCCGGGTAAGATATTACCGGATGCTCATGGGCAAGAATGCGCAAAAAGCGACTCGGATCTTTGTGGATTCAGAAGCGACAGCCCGGGATGTGGAAGAATTGCTGTCCATCCCTTCCTCACGCATTGATGTGATTCCGCTGGGTGTGGACAACACTTTCCGGCCTGCATCGCAGCAGGAGCGCAAAGCTTTGAGGGCGAAGATCGATCTGCCGAAAGACTTTTTTCTCTTTGTGGGCACTCTGGAACCCCGGAAGAATCTCCCGACCTTGATCCGTGCCTGGGCCGGGCTTCCTGTTGAATCGCCTGATCTGGTTCTTGCAGGGCGGCTGGGCTGGAAAGTGAGCCGTGAAGAACTCCTGGCTCTCAGTGGCTGCAAAAGCGACCGCCTTCATTTTCTGGATCATGTTCCCGGCACCTTGCTTCCGACGCTCTACAGTGAAGCCCGTGCCTTCGTCTATCCGAGTCTCATGGAAGGTTTCGGCCTGCCGCCCTTGGAAGCCATGGCCTGTGGAACGCCTGTCATCACCTCCAAGACGTCCAGCATGCCGGAGGTAACGGGTGATGCGGCCATGCTCGTATCCCCGACGGATGAAGAGGAACTGGCGGGAGCCTTGGAATGGCTTGCCGGTAATGAAAATCTCCGTGAGGAACTGAGCAAAAAAGGACTGGAACGTGCCGCTGGCTTCACTTGGGAAAAGACCGCTGCGCTGACGCTGGAGGGTTATAAAAAAGCACTGGAAGACCGATAGGGTACAACCTGGCTTTTCGGATCTCAGAGAAACTTGAAAGGGCTGGTCAGTACGGAGGGCGGGTTGTCTTTATAACAGGCACCGAAATAAAACAGACCCACAAGCCCTTCAGCCGCCTCAGCGGAGAGATGCGTCTCAGGGAGATAGGATTTCGCGGTGACGAAGGTGTCCATCATCCCGACAAAGGCAAGAGCAAGACTCTGGGCATCGCCGCCGGAAAGCTCATTCTGGTCCAATCCATCCTGCATGATTTCTTTGATGAAACGAAAACGCCGCAAGCGGTAAATGGCTTTGTCCAGCTTGGGCCCGCCCTGGGGCGGCGCAAAATAAAGCTGCAAAATCAACCGGACAGCCTGCGGATTTTCCTCAGCCAAACGAAATGTGTCCCGGGCGATGGCTTTGAGCTGGTCCAGCGCACCCGTGTAGTTGGCACGAATATCCGTAAGGGCCTGCGTATATTCCGCCAGAGCAGGCTCCAGAAGCTTGCGGAACAAATCTTCTTTATTCGTGAAATAATAGTACAGGACTGGCCGGGTCACACCGGCCCCTTCAATGATTTCGCGGATACTGGTGCCTTCGTATCCTTTTTCCGAAAAAAGCTTTAAAGCGCTTTCCAAAAGACGTGTTTCCGCATCATTGGTCTCGCGACTTTCAGGGTGTTCATGATCAGTCATGGTTTTATTTACCTACCGTTAGTTCACAGCCATAGTATACCTTATTTTTGCCGGGAAGCGGGAAAAGGAAATCAGAAAGATTTTAACCGCGAAAAGCGCAAAAGGATTCGAAAGAAATGAGAGGGAACAGCTTATATCTCCCCGGAGTCTCTTTTGTATCCCAGGACATGCCTGCGTCCCTCCCACATCCGACCGATCCGTCTGACTCCCCGGCGACAAGCGATCCCTCCAAGTTTCTTATTTGCCCCAAGACCAACCTCCGCCGTCATCCCGTTTTTTTTGCGACCAAGCCCGCCCATCGAAGCATTCAGCCACAACAACGCAAAAAATGACCGGGATCCAGATTGGGAAGACTGTGAAAAGCACAACCCACCCTCTTCAGTGTCTATGTTGCTTTGCGTTCTTCTTTCCACACCACAGAGGCCCACAAAGGAACAAAGAGAAAGCAGACCGATTTTAACCGCGAAATGCACGAAGCGCTCCAAAAAGAGAATTGTATGTTATAGAAAGGAGTTGCAGTCTTGACATGCCCATTCCGTCCGTTGCATGCTTCAAAACCAGGCTCGATTCCACCTCTTCACTGAATAATTTCCCGTGTCTGAAGTGTTATTTGGTAATATTTTTGAGAAGTGCTATACTCAATTTTTTTTAATGGAAATATGGGCTTCCATCCTTTTCTGGAGGACTGAATGACACGACTTTTCTGCGGAATAGACTTTGGCACAACCAATTCCAGTGCCGCCGTGGCTACAGACAAGGCTGTTCATTTGTTGCCTTTGGATGCGGTCAATGATTCCCCCACCTCCCTTCCTTCACTGCTCTATCTTTCTCAGAATGGCGAAGTCATTGTGGGTCGTGAGGCGGCCAATACTTTTGTGGCCCGCAATGTGGACCGGGAAATCAAGACGGAACAAGTGCAGCTGGAATCTCTGATTCCGGCCTTTGTCCGAGCGGAGCCCGACAAAACGGAAGCGTACAATCCCCTCTTCGAAGACCCGAATATTGTTGAAGCGGTGGATGCCAAGATCACTGTGGAAGTGAATTCTCCCGGTCGTCTTTTCCAGTCCTTGAAAAGCCTTTTGAGCCAGTCTTCTTTCAGTTTCACGGAAGTCTATGGCATCAAATACCAGATGGAAGAACTCATCTCTTATATTTTGAAGAAGATGAAAGACGCTGTAGATGATTATGCGGGGTATTCGGTGGAGTCGGCGGTCTTCGGTCGACCGGTCCGTTTTTCAGAAAACGATGCGGACAATGAACTTGCGGAACGGCGCCTTCGTGTAGCGGCTTCCCTTGCGGGTTTTAAAGAAGTCGTGTTCTTTTATGAGCCTGTAGGTGCCTGTGTTGAATATGCGGCCGGGACGCAGGCCAATCAACGGGTCATGGTGGTTGATATAGGCGGCGGCACCTGCGATGTGAGCATCATGGAGTTTCTGGACAAACCCGAGATTGCGGATCGTCTCGCCTCAAGCCGTGTATTGAGTGTTGCGGGGACGCCTGTTGCCGGTGATGCGCTGGACAAAGCCATTATCCGCAGTCGTTTTTTCCCCTTGCTGGGAAGCCATGCCCGCTATGGTCCCTCCAGGCTGCCCATGCCGCAACATATCTACCATCAGGTGCTGGACTGGCAGAATCTGTACAAGTTCAATACGGAAAGCATGATCAACTGGCTGCTGGCGGCGGAAGTATCCTCCACCCATCCCGAGGGATTGAAAGCTTTGCGGATGCTGATTCAGAACAACTATGGCTATCTTTTGTCCAAGGAAGCAGAGGCGGCGAAAAAACGGCTCTCGACGGACACTTCCACAGCCATTACGGTGGATGCGAGCCACATTCATTTGAGAGATGAGTTGAAGCGCGATGATTTTGCGGAAATCATCGAGACGATGCTGGGCAAAATGTACGGCTGTATTCTGGAGGCGGAAAAAGCGGCCGGGCTGGGTCCCGATGATCTGGATTTTGTCCTGACCACGGGCGGCACCTGTCTGGTTCCGGCGGTACGCTCCCTTTTGGAAAAACGTTACGGAACAGACAAACTGCGCAAACGCGATTCTTTCACCAGTGTCGCCACAGGACTGGCCACCGTCGCCCGTTATGCCTTCGGCTGAATGCTTCGTAATCTACACTCCCCGGGTCAATGTCGGCGGCAGGAAGAAGTTTCTCTGTAAGATCACTTCCGGCAGACCGCCTGCACAGACCAGGCTGGCCGCTTCAAAACGGTGATGCTGCGTCATGGCAAAGGGAAGAGCACAGCACACGGGAATCCCCGCTGTACGGATGGCGATGGTGCCTGATTCGCTGTCTTCAAAACCAGCCACCTTGTGAAAGTCCTCCGGGCCGATGCCCATGGCATGCAAGGCCATGGAGTAAAGATCCCGGTGAGGCTTGAGTCTGATTTCGCTGGAATCCGTAGCCGTGATCTGTGCATCATAGACTTTGTCGGGTGACTGGAAGGCTTGCAGGAGTTTCTCTTTTCGCTCCGGGGCAATGGGCCAGTCTGCAATTTCAACAGTGAGCACCCGGAAGACTTCACGCAGGACAATGGTCGCTTCCGAGCCGATGGAGGAGGTGACCAGTGCAAGCTTCACAGGATATTTTTCAAAATAGCGGCCCAACTGAGTCAGGGCCTCTTCCGACAAAAGACTGTCCATATCCGCCTCAGGGTTTCTTTCTTGAAGAAGCGTTACAAGTCTGTCACGAAGGAGGGCAAGATCAGTACCCAGCCAGCCCTTGAGCAGTGCCAGTGTGATCCCGATCCCCGGCATGGGCTCGATCATGGCTTTGCCCGTGGCGCTGCACCGTCCCCCCTGCTCTTCAATGGTGGCCAGCGTTTCATGATAATGGCGATAGTAAATCTCGATCCCCGCCCGGGACTGGTCATTGAGACTGTCAAGGATCAACGAAGTGGCATAACGCTTCTGGAGAAGATCCAAGAGCATTTCCCGTTCTTCGTCCTTATGTGCCGCCAGAAGAGCGGCCCAATCCTCATCGTTTTGCAAAGCGCTCAAACCCAAAACAACAAGACTGTTGGCCGCTTCTTTTTTCCGGTTCTCATCCATGCCCCGGCTCAAGGTCCAGGAGGTGGACTCCAGAAAATGTCTGCAAATGGACTCAGACCGGAAACGCTCTCCATAAGTCTGGATCAGATACTCTACGTGTTTGGTCGTACTGTTGCCGATGATATTGGGGTAGTCACGGACGGAATCCAGATGGGCCGATGCATTTTCCAGACTTTCACCGGCCATGGCTCGGGTCATCTTCGCCAGAGACTCAATACACAGCACCTCGGTGGTCGTCGTGGTTCCGTCCATATCCATGACAACACCGACAGCGCCTTCTGTCAGTTCTGTGGCGGCCGTGGCCATGGGACAGAGTTCATAGGGGGGAAACACATAGGGCGGATTTTGAATGAGTGTAAAGGGCCAGTCTTTTTTTTGAACCCAGGTTCCGGCACGCTGCGCCGACAGATATTTATCAGAAGAATTCACAATATAGCTTTCATTGAATAAAGATGGGGGTTTGGGGGAGATTCGATGGAGGCATTATAGCAAAAGAAGAAGGATTTACGGCAGTGGTTGGAATTGCGGAAAAAGAATTATGACGGCGAAAAATACGAAGCTTCACAGGGCGGCATCACCACAACCAAATGATCTTTTTTACCACAGAGACTTTTAGAACCACTGATGGACACTGATAAATTAAAGACCTTGGCTCGCGCAGCCTGGGAACGCCAATTTCCACATTGGCAGGACACCCGGGAAAAGATCATGACTTATGTAGGCATTTGACGGTAGAACAAAGACTCAGAGTCTACAAAGGCTTTTATTTTATTCTTGGTTGGCAAAAGACCTGTTACCGAATCACTGTTTACAAAATGTCAATGTAATCACACGCTGTCGGCCAATGTGGAAATTGGCGTTCCCAGGAGACTACTGATTCTTTCGGGCATCTTATTTTGCTTCAAGACATACCCCCGCCGTCATTCCGGTTTTTTTGCGATCCGGCCCGCTCGTCAAAGCATAAAACATGAACAACGCATTGGTTCCGGCGATGGAATTGGTTTATACTGAAGTGGGTGAGTATGTCGCTTTGGCGATGATGACCCGGACAGAATTCATTGGCTCTATACAGGACGCATTATTCATGAAACAAGTGGCTGTAACAGGAGGAAAGATATCGGTAGTGGAGGTACCGCCGCCTCTTCCCGGGCCGGGAATGGCTCTGGTGCAGACCGCCTTTTCCCTGATCAGTTCCGGTACGGAATCAGCCTTTGTTTCTTCCGGCGGTGCGGCGGGACTCGCTGTGAAAAAAGCGCTGGATCCTGTCATGCGGGAGAAGTTCAAGAACCGACTCGCCACGACAGGTATCAGAAACACCTGGGAACTGGTGCGGGACAAACTTTTTGATTCTCAGGCGCCGGGCTATGGCTGTTCCGGGATTATTCTCGAAAAAGCTGTGGATCTCCCCCACTTCCGGCCCGGCGATCGGGTGGCCTGTGCAGGCGTTGGCTATGCCTGTCATGCAGAACAGAATGTGATTCCAGCCCAGCTCATGACTCCCATTCCCGAAGGCGTTGATCTGGAAGATGCCGCCTTTGTAAGTCTCGGTGCCATCGCCTGTCAGGGAGTACGACGCATCAATCCGAGCTTCGGCGAAGTGTTCATTGTCTCCGGTCTGGGGCTGGTAGGTCAGTTGACTTTGCAGGTCTTGAAGGCCGCCGGGTGCCGGGTCATTGCCAGTGATCCTGTCCCCTTCCGTCGTGATCTTGCAGCCACTCTCGGCGCCGACGTAATAGCCACTCCTGAAGAACTGGCTGATCTGGCCTTTGAGCATTCCGCTGGCTATGGCGTGGACGGCGCACTCATCTGTGCAGCCACCAAAGACAGTGGTGTTGTCAACGAAGCGCTGCGAGCCTGTCGCCAGAAAGGGCGTGTCATTGTTGTGGGCGCTGTGGGCATGAATCTGGAACGGGAATCTCTTTATCTGAAAGAACTGGATTTCGGGCTTTCCTGTTCCTATGGTCCCGGCCGCTACCAGCCTCCCTATGAAGAAGAAGGCCTGGATTATCCTCTGGGCCATGTGCGGTGGACCCAGGGCAGGAACATGTCCGCCTTTTTTCAGATGATCAGAAGCGGTCAAGTGCAGGTCAAACCGCTGGTTCAATTACGCCGTCCCATTGACGAAGCAGCCGAAGCGTATGCGGCCATTCAAACAGATAAAGAAATCATTGCCGCACTGTTGGAATATCCTCCTTCTGACAAACCGGCGGACAGTCCGCCCTGGAAACGCATTTACACATTGAACTCCGTCGCTGCGAAAAAAGACGAGACGGTTGTATCGGTACTCGGTGCGGGCTCCTTCGCATCGGGCGTCCTTCTTCCGGCTCTGTCCCGGCTGCCCGGCTGTCGTCTCCATTCGCTGGCCTGTGCCTCGGGATTGCATGCACAAAAACGGGCGAAGCGTTTCAAGGCCGCTGCTTATTCCACGGATTATAAAGAACTGTTACAGGATCCCACGGTAGATGCCGTCTTCATCGCCACGCGCCATCATCTGCACAAAGCCATGGCGCTGGATGCCATTGCTGCAGGGAAGCATGTATTCGTTGAAAAACCTCTGGCCCTGACAACGGCGGACTGTGAGGAAATCTGTGAGGCCGCTGAAAAACAAGGGGTGCTGCTTTCTGTGGGTTTCAACAGACGCTTCGCTCCCCTGTCACTGGAGGCGAAAAAGCTCTTTGAAAGCACGTTGGGGCCGGAGCAGCTGCTTTACCGCTGCAATGCCGGTGCTTTGCCGGGTGATCACTGGGCTCTGGATCCTGTTCAGGGGGGCGGCCGTATTCTGGGTGAAGCCGTTCATTTCTTTGATTATGCCTGCTGGCTTTTCCAGGACAGTCCGGCGCTGATCCAGGCGGAATGCCTCCGGCCACAGCAGGACAACCAACCCATCGATTCGCTTTCTGTCATGATCCGTTTTTCACAAGGATCCCTGGCCACTATCCTGTATACTGGAAATGGCAACAGTTTTCTGGATAAGGAATATATGGAAATTCATGGCCATGGCAAATCCGTGGTCATAAAAGATTTTAAACAACTGACTCCTTACGGACTCGGCGGAAAAGAGATCAGAAAACGCCGTGTGGATAAGGGGCACAGTGCTTTGTTGGCTCATTTTATCGGGGCTGTCCAGGGCCGTGAATCGCTCTCCGTGAGTGGCGAAGACGGCCTCCGGGCAACCCGTATTGCTGAAACAGCCCTGCAACAGGCGGGGATTTCTCAAAAGGACCGGTCATAATGCGTTTGTTTCATAGGTTATTTTTCTTTGCACTCTGTCTCCTGCTCAACCTGATCTTTTCTTCGTATGCCGGGGCATCGGATGCACCTATTGTCTTCCTTGATGAGATGGTGGATCAGCTGAGCCATTCACAAGGCTGGGGCAAACTCGGCATCAACAAAGCCGCCTGGATGAATGAGGCTGAAGCCATGCCCTTGCGTATAGAGAACACAGTCTTTGAGCGTGGCATGGGCTGTCATGCATCGGGGGAAATACGCATTCCTCTGCAGGGCCAATACGCTTCTTTCTCGGCGGAAATCGGAGTGCAGTGGCAAGGCGGCCACAAAGGCAGTGTAGTCTTTGAAATATGGCTGGACGATGAGAAGGTTTTTACGAGCCCGGCCATGAACGACAGTGATGCGCCGGTTCCTGTGCAGCTTCCTCTGGGCGATGCTCAAGAGCTGCGGCTGCTGGCTCTCGATGGTGGCGACGGCATCTCCTGTGATATGGCGAACTGGGCCCAAGCCTGTCTGACACGGGATTTCCGCATCCCCACCATAAGCCCCGTTCTGTATCAATTCGGACAGACCAAGCCCGAGCCTCTGCCGGAGATGGAAGGCAGTTTCGCCCTGGCCGGATATGATGACAGCGCACAGGCGGCATTCTGTCTTCCCTTGGGTCGGGCCAGCTTTTATGTGGCGCCGGCACAAGATCTGGAACTGTCTTTTGACCTGAAAGGACTTGCCGAGCCTTTCAGCATTGAAGCCGTCCTCACGGGTCTGGGCGGTGGAACAGGCATCGCCACGCTGGCCCTCGATTCCGGTGCGCTCGAACGTCGTCCTTTCATCTCTGAGCCGATCAAGTTCTCCGTGGCGGGCGAAGGCGACAGAGACAGCGACAGGGTGACCCTGAAGATTCAAACCAATCAGGCTGCTCTGGTGGGTCTTCATTCGCTGGATTTTATCTGTGAGGGCACAAGAACGCACTTCCCCTATTATCCGAAACAGCGACAACGGGCCGGACAGGATGCGCCTTCAGCCATTACCCTGCAACCCTTGCTGGAAAAAGAGCTTATTGAATGGGACTGGCGCATGCAGGACGGTATTCATTCCGGAGCCGTCAGAAGTCATTACCGTGGTGCTGTGGAAAAAGCACTGCATGAGAAGAAAGCCCACCATTTTCTTGAGCCAGCGGATCAGGCTGCATTTCAAGAAGATTATGCGACTCTGGCTGCTCTGGAGCTGGATGACATGGCACCGCAATGGGAAGTGCTTTGGCGTGAACTCCGCACAAAGAAACGTGACTTTTTCCTGCGGGATCTGAGAGAGGAAAAGACGCCGCTGCTTTTCGTGAAACAGGCACCGGGCGCTTTCAGTCATCAGCTGACACAATATTACGGCCGTTATGCGCGACCGGGTGGCGGCATTTTCATTCTGGAAGAACCGGGGAAATCCATGAAGACGCGGGCTGTGACGGAAGAGCAATTCCCGCAGGGCAGTTTCATGCATCCGGAACTCTCCGCCGATGCACAGCATGTTCTTATCTCCTTCTGCGAAACGGAAAAGGGCCCCTCAGATTCCTTCAAGGGAAATACGGGGCATTTCTATAATATTCATGAAGTATTTGTTGACGGAGCTGAAAGCCGACGTCTGACCAAAGGCAATTTCGATGATTTTTCCCCGAAATGGCTTCCCAATGGCGAGATCATTTTCATCTCCACCAGGCGCGGAGGCTGGCATCGCTGCGGTACTCCGGGCTGTGAAGTCTATACACTGGCCAGTATGAAAGCCGACGGGCAGAATCTGCGTGTACTGTCTTTTCATGAGACCCAGGAATGGGATCCATCCGTGCTGAATGATGGTCGGGTAGTTTATACACGGTGGGACTATGTGGACCGCCACGCCGTTCATTATCAGCAACTGTGGGTCACCCGTCCTGATGGGACGAATCCGGCCATTTTCTATGGAAACAACACCTTGAACCCTGTAGGGGTCTGGGAGGCCCGTTCCATACCGGGAAGCGACAAGATTATGGCCACAGCCGCTCCGCATCATGGCATGACAGCAGGGTCCATTATTCTGGTGGATACGAGTCAGGGCATGGACGATCTGGAACCCTTGACCCGCCTCACGGAAGAAGTGCCTTTCCCTGAAAGTGAGGCGCTGCTCCTTCCCCACTGGCGCACGGAGGTGACACCGGAAGCCCGCCCCGCATCGGATGAAATGGAACGCTGGCCCGGGCAATGTTATCGCAGTCCCTGGCCTTTTTCGGAAGAACGTTTCCTGGCGGCATACAGCTATGACCCGCTCATAGGCGAACCTGATGCGAATATGGCCAATATTTTCGGCATTTATCTCGTGGACGCTTCAGGACACCGCGAGCTGCTATACAGGGATCTGAATATTGCGAGCCTCTGGCCCATGCCTCTGAAGAAACGGGAATTGCCGCCCGTACTTCCGTCAACACTGGTTCCCGATGCGCCCCGGGAAGGCAGCTTTTATCTGCAGAATGTCTATGAGAGTGATCCGGCCCTGCCGCCTGATGAGAAGATCACCCATCTGCGGCTGGTGCAGGTACTGCCCAAGTCCACACCAGGCGCCAATGATCCCATGGTCGGGGCCGCCAATGCCTCGCCGGGCAGACAGGTTTTGGGCACGGTGCCTGTGGAAGAAGACGGATCAGCCTATTTCAAAGCGCCTTCCGGTGTTGCCATCGCTTTTCAGGCTCTCAATGAATCGGGACAGGCCGTACAGGTCATGCGCAGTCTCACCTATCTGCAGCCGGGAGAGAATGTGTCCTGTGTGGGCTGCCATGAACCCAGAAGCAATACACCGCCCTCCATACCGGTGAGATCCCATGCCCTGCGACGGCTCCCCTCGGAGATTCTGCCCGGACCTGATGGCTCAAAACCCTTGAGCTATCCCCTGCTGGTGCAGCCTGTACTGGACAAGCATTGTCTGTCCTGTCATGGTGCGGACTCCACAGAATCTTCTTTGAAACTCACGGGCACCCCTGAAGGGCGTTATACCCAGTCTTATAATGCGCTGATCCCTCATGTGGCTTTTTCCTATTGGGGTCGCGGAACCTTCCCGGGTGGAAACAGCGAACCGGAAACACAGCCCGGCTTCTTCGGAGCTCGGGGCAGCCATCTTACAAAATTGCTGGAGGAAGGCCATTATGATGTTGAATTGGATGGGGAAGACTGGGACCGTCTCATCAACTGGATGGATGCCAATGCCCTGTTTTACGGAACCTTCAATAAAAAGGATCAGGCAAAGCAGCAACTGGCTGAAAGAATAAAGGGGCCAGAACTCGAATAATCAACACGGAAATGGAGGGTCTATCCATGACACTGTTACGGACACTCATGATGTTCTCGCTTACGGCGATACTTCTCACGGGATGCCACATTGTCTCCGCTTCTGACTGGGATACAAAAGGAGAGAATATTCCTCTCACGCCTCTGGAAGACGGAACAGGCTACAGTCTATATTCTTCTGTCTATGGACTGCAAGGCACTCTTACCAAGAAACCCGATTCAAAGGAGCCCTGGAAATTGGAAGGAAAAATCAGCCTTCCCAGTTCCGGATACAACTTGAAAGAACCGGAGATTCTGGTGGCTGAGTCTTATCCGGAACAGGTGAGCATCACACTGACTGTGGTGCCGCCGCCCCGGGGCACCATTGTCTTGCCCGCCTTCTTCTGGTATTCCTTTGAAGCGGAAATCCAAGCATCAGCTGAGGCTCAATTTTCTGTCAAATTGATTTCCAACGTCAGGCGCCCGTCTCAGGGTGATGACAAGAAGACCGGGCGGCGTCATTATCCTCCCGGATATACACCCGGAGTCCCGAGCCACCCCTATCCTCCCGGAAAACCACCCCGTGCTCCAAGACAACCCCGACTTCCCGGAGAACGGCATCCGGACTTGATCCCGCTTTTACCTCCTGATAATGCAGCCCAGGCTCCGGACAATTCTGAATCAATGGAAACACCGCCCGCAGACAGCACTCCCTGAGGCTCTGGAAAAGGGTATACAAGAAACTGCGGAACAGCTCAGCCGAAAATGGTCCGGAAATAATCCGGATTATCGAGTTTAGGAAGCTCGTTCTTCACGAATTCTTCCAACTCTTCATCGGTGATTCCCGGGCGCTTTTTCGGAGGCTGAATACGGATTCTCCGACGACGGATCCGCTTTTTCTGGCTTTCTGAAGGAGAAAAAAGCTTGTCAACACAGTGTTTCAGGTGGGCTGATACCACTTCATACACATGGTTGTAAATTTCTTCCCTGTCTTCTGTCTGCATGATCTCTGAATCCAGAGGCAGAGCTGTCCCTGCAAAAACGACAACAAATTTCTGGCATTCAGGACAGGGCCCCATAATGAGCGCGTCCTGTTGTGGAATCATCAATTGCCCCTCGATTCCACAATGTGGGCACTTAACTCGAAGAATACTGAACATGGTTTCACCTCTCAACGTTCTTGTTCAACTGTATTATACCATAGGAAACAGGGCGCTGTATAGTCGCAGGCAACTTGGCCTTTCTCTTTTAACCACCGAACACAGGTCACACACGGAAAAGATACAGACAATACAAAAAGATCTGTGGTCTTGACACGTTCACTTGCTCCAGTCGGTCTCTATCATCCTCCCCCCTGCCCGCTGCGGCAAGCCAGAGGTCATGAAAGCTTGCGCTCTGAATTCATCGGGCTACTCTGATACAATACGGCTATGGAAACAAAAACTTACTGGGAAATATTTACTAATAATCAGGATCCCGCCGAATTCATCTGGTATTACGGGCAAGGAGACAGTATTGTTGCCGTAGAAAATTTTCTTACTTTATATCCTTCTTTTCTGGGGATTATGCGTATCGGCTCGTGGAAAGAGACCTTCTCTTCTGAAGTGCCGGAGCATAAAGATACGGTGCGCTTTGCGCTGCGTCTTCACCTGGAAGATACACGGGAGAGTTGGGGCAAAAAAATTGAGGAGCTGCGCTATCTTCAGATGCAGCAGGTGGCCGAAGAAAAAGCCAGACGTGAGGCGGAAGCGTTGGCGGCTGCTGTTGCCAAGGTTGAAGAGGAAGCACGGGAGCGAGATCAGATCGCTGTGAATGAAGAGGCGGACAGTTCTGCGCCAGTGCCTGAGCCGACAGATCATGTTCCGGCGGCAGCCGATAATTTGGATACTGTTGCACAAGTACCGGCTGAGTGCGCACAGCTGTCTGCAGCCGATTCACAAGAAGAAGCATTTTCGGATTCCTCTGGAGACAGTCCTCCACCCCGGGACGGGGAGCAGAGCTGACGCATTGACCAGCATAGTCGCAGCCAAATGAAGCTTTTTATTTAACCGCGAAAAGCGCAAAAGGACGCGAAAGGAATGAGAGGGAAAAGCCTCAGGTCTACACAGAGTCTCTCTTGTGTCCCAAGACATAGCCACGTCCCTCGCAGATCCGACCGATCCGACCGATCCGACTGACTCCCCGAAGGCCACTAATCTCTTCAAGTCCCTTATTTTGATACAAGACATACCTCTGCCGGAAAGTTTTCTCAGTAATGG
>JAAYJV010000037.1 GCA_012522755.1 Candidatus Hydrogenedens sp. | reverse complement strand
TTCTTCCCTTCGTGTTTCTTAGTGTGACTTCGTGGAAGAAAAAATAATTCAACACTTGCGCTTTCCAGAATCAGGCTAACTGGTCGTTGCATTGGCCTGTCCAAGAAAAGCTAATTTGGACAAGGATAATTTGAAATAGAACATATCAGACCCACATCCAATCGGGTCGAAGGTTTCGTTGCCATGCTTCACTTGGCGGAACAGCAGGATTTTTGTACGAAAGCGCAGTTGATAGCGCTTCAGAACCGTATTGTAGACTCTCGTTTCGCAGACAGGGGCTACCGGTCAAGTCAGAACTATGTGGGTGAAACCGTCGCCTGGCAAAGGCCGCAGATTCATTTTGTTTCGCCCAAGCCCGAAGATCTCTCCGACCTCATGGAAGGCATGGAAGATGCCCATGGGCGAATGAACGAGTGCAATATTTCTCCTGTCATTCACGCAGCCGCCATCTCCTATGGCTTCGTGTTCCTCCATCCCTTCGAAGATGGTAATGGCCGGATTCATCGATTCCTCATCCACAATATTCTTGCCCGACGCGGATTCACGCCTGAAAGACTCATATTCCCCGTTTCCGCTGTGATGCTGAAACATCCCGCCGATTACGATGCTTCTCTGGAGGCCTTCTCAAGACCGCTGCTGAGCCTGGTGGATTACTCTCTGGACGAGGAGGGGAGAATGACCGTTCGCAACGATACTGCAAAATGGTACCGTTATATCGATATGACGGTACAGGCTGAAGCACTTTTCCATTTTATCGCTCAGACCATCGACACGGAGCTTCCCGACGAACTGACCTTTCTCAGGAATTACGCCCGAAGCAGAGAGTCCATTCGGGCCATTGTGGATATGCCCGATCGGATGATAGATCTCTTCATTCGGCTTTGCCTTCAGAACAACGGAAGTATCTCCGCCGCCAAGCGAAAAAAACATTTCGAATCGTTGTCCGACAAAGAGATAGCCGGAATGGAGGAGCTTGTCAGAGCAGCCTGCGGAAACAGGAAGCTTATGGACGAGTAAGAAGAGAAATGCCCTTTCTCCTGATCAGCGATGCCAACAACGGCTTGGAGGTCATCAATAGACTGGCCGCCGCCACTCAAGGAGACGTGCTGTCGTAAACTCCCCGGTAAAACACAGAATAATCAAGAGAACAGAGAAAGAACAGGGCGGAAGGAGCTGAATGAAAAAATGGTCGGGGCGGGCGGATTCGAACCGCCGACCTCCTGGTCCCAAACCAGGCGCGATAACCGGGCTACGCTACGCCCCGACAATATGAGAAGAGTTCTATTATATCATGATCTTCTTTTGTTCCTCAAAAAAGACCCGGAGAACACTCAGATATTCATTCGCCCCTACCTGAAGCACGTTCCACCCTATCACCTATCACCTATCACCTATTCCCTCTCTTCCTCCGCCCCCCCCAAAAAAGCACACCAATACCGCCGGGGGTTGAGCGAGAAAGGTAGGGGCACGGCATGCCGTGCCCATTTGGCTAACAATCCGGGAGTTTTATATGTTTACCAGTAAGTCATTATTTCCCGTGGGTTTTGTGGGCACGGCATGCCGTGCCCCTACGAGATCTGACGTCGGGAGTCATGCCCTGACTCCAACTCGAGCCCCTTGCCCCTCGCCCCCCAAAAAAGCACACCAATACCGCCGGGACGTTCTCTATTCGAAAGACTCGGTCTCCTTCTGTTAAAATAACCTTATGAACCTTCCCAATACATTGACAGTCGCCCGCTGCATTCTTGCAGGGATTTTTGTTGTGCTCATGTCTTTTGATCACAGCCTGTGCTATTTTATCGCCTACATTGTCTTTGTGCTTGCCGCACTGACGGACTATTATGACGGCAAAATCGCCCGGGAGCAGAACCTCATCACCAATTTCGGCAAGCTTCTGGATCCCGTGGCCGATAAAATTCTCATGGTGGCAGGCTTCATCATGCTCATGAGAGTGCCCGATCTGAGCATCCCCGCCTGGGCCGTCATTGCCATTCTTGCCCGCGAATATCTCATTACGGGCGCACGCACCCTGGCCGCATCGGAAGGTGCCATTCTTCCCGCCAACGTCTGGGGCAAGGCCAAAACAGTCATCCAGATGGCCTATGTTTTCGTCATCCTGGCTCTGGTCATTGTTCACCGTTTTGTATATTATATGCCCCCTTTGCGTGATGCCATGCCCTGTACAGAGGAATTCAGTGCGCAAATACTGCACTGGCTTTCCTTTGGCGGCATTATTCTTGTCTCCATTTACACGGTCGTCTCGGGCATTCAGTTTACCTGGGCAAACTGGAACGCTCTGAAACTTCACGATATCTAACACGGAAGCACAGCCATGTCAGCGCGCCATTCTTCGCGAGCCATTATTGATCTTAACGCTTATGCATCCAACCTGGCACTGGTGCGCCGTTTCGCTGTCCACGGTTGTGCTCTCATTCCCGTGCTGAAAGCCAATGCCTATGGTCATGGCGCCGTGCCCCTGGCTAAAAAAGCGCTGGAGGCTGAACCCCTGCTTCTGGGCATCGCCACGGTGGAAGAAGGGATAGAACTTCGCGAAGCAGGTATTGAAACTCCTTTGCTGCTCATGCTTCAACCCAACCGTGAGGCCCTGCCCCTGTGTATACAATACCGGCTCACGCTCGTTATCTCTGATACGGGACTGGCCGAGGCATTGGGAAAACTGGCCGCAGCGGTAAACTGGACAGCTCCCGTTCATATAAAAGTGGATACGGGCATGGGTCGACAGGGAGCCGCTTTGGATGATGCCCTCAATACCATTCAATACATCTCCCGTATTGTGCATGTGGATATTCAGGGGATCTGCACGCATTTCGCCTCCTCGGAAATACAGGAGGACAGCTTCACCTTCGGTCAGATCAAAAATTTCAAAACGCTTATCAAACAGGTGGATAAAATAGGGATCCCCTATGAAATAGCCCATGCGGCCAACAGTGCCGCCATTGTTCATTATCGGGACAGCCATTTTGATGCCGTCCGACCCGGTCTCGTCACCTATGGCGTGTGGCCTTCCCGGGAAAAAGCGAACACGCCTCAGCTCAAGCCTGTCCTGCGCTGGGAAACACGCATCGTTCATTTGCGTGAACTGGGATCAGGATGTCCCATCGGGTACAGTCGCACTTTCACCACCTCCAGTGATACACGAACAGCCATCCTGCCAGTAGGCTATGCAGACGGATTCCGGCACAGCCTGGCCAATAATGCAGATGTGCTTATCCGCGGACGACGCTGTCCGGTAAGAGGCGCCGTATCCATGGATCAGATTGTGGTGGATGTGTCGGCCCTGCCCCATGTGGCTCCCGGTGATGTGGCGACACTCATAGGCCGTGACGGCTCTCAGGAAATTACCGTGGAAGAGATGGCCGCCAAAGCGGGGACCATTCCTTATGATATTCTCACGGGGATCGGTTCGCGTGTACACCGGGAGTATCTGCATGAAGCCCGATGATTGCAAAGGTCTGTGCAAATACAATAACAGGGAGGGAGGCTCTGATCTTCGGGCCGCCCTTTAAGGAACAGGGACCGCACTGAAACGGGCCGGGTCATGTCTCATGGTTGATCATTATTTCATTGATGCCTATAATGTCATTCTCAAATCCACCTCTCTTCGTCGTCAGGCGCGGATGGATCTGGAGCTGGCCCGCGATGCACTGCTGGAGATGGCTCTTTCTTTCTGCCTTCTGGGCCGTAACGAAGTGACCGTTGTGTTTGATGGCCGGGATCAGCAGAGCCATATCCCCATTCTGGATCGACTCGGGCGGACGTCTTTGCTGCATATCCATTTTTCGCCCTCAGGAAGCACGGCTGATGCAGTCATCGAAAGGATGATTTATCAGGCGGAACAGCGGATGCACTGCATTGTCGTTTCCAATGACCGTTCCCTGCGCGATCAGTGCCGGGGCATGGGTGCCATGACCATGGAGGCGGACAGTTTCCTCAATTCCATCAAGCAGATGCAGCAGCGGGTCAGCGAACAACTCGACGGACGCCGGCTTCCCAGGGTCTCGCTTATTGAAGATCGACTCAATGGCCGAAGTCAGAAGGCGCTGGAGGAGCTTCGCCAAAAGCTGGCCCGCAAGCAAAGCAAAACGAAATAAGCAGCCCGCAAAACAGGCCTGACCAGATCCGGAGAAAGGAAGAGCATGCGCATTATCGGAGGAACAGCCCGGGGACGACGGCTCTTTTCGCCTCCGGATCGCAAGACACGCCCCACTTCGGGACGGGTCCGGGAGAGCCTTTTCAATATCCTGGGGGAGAGGATCAAAGGCGCACGCTTTCTCGATCTTTTCTGCGGAGCCGGTGCTGTCGGCATTGAAGCATTGAGCCGGGGAGCTCTTCACGCAACCTTTGTTGATCAGCAGATGGACACACTGGAGCTGGCCCGCAGGAACCTGCTGCATTGTGATCTGAATAGACAGGCCGATCTGCAACGCCTGAAATTGCCCGATCATCTCAACCGTCTCGCAGTTCCTTATCATATTATTTTTGCGGACCCGCCCTATGACCTGTCCTGTCAGGAAAGAGTGCTGGCTCGGCTCTGTCAGGCACGTCTGCTCTGCCCTGATGCGCTGGTTATTGTCGAGAGCGGACGCAAAGTGACCCTCCCGGATGAGGTGGAGTTGCTGAGCAAAAAAGACATGCGCCGCTATGGGGACAGTGTCTTGCATTTTTATTCTTGACACAGGATGTAGTATCTGCTATCCTAATAAGGAAGTGAAATACACTATATCTTGATCCTTGTCCCATCTTCTCTCTTGTGGAGAAAGGGCAGCAACACAGGAAGCAGTTACTATGCGGTGTCCCTTTTGCGGCTTTGACGACAGCAAAGTTGTGGATTCGCGTGTCTCCAAAGAAGGCGACTCAACCCGGCGGCGGCGGGAATGCATCAGTTGTGCCAAACGCTTCACCACCTACGAGCGTATTGAGGAAGTGGCGCAGATGGTCATCAAAAAAGATGGCCGACGTGAGAACTTCGATCGCTGGAAACTGAAAAGCGGTATCATGAAGGCCATTGAAAAACGACCCATCAGCCTCGAACAGGTCGATGCACTCATCAATGATGTTGAGCGGGAGCTCTACAATGGCAGTGAGCATGAAGTGCATACCCGTATTATCGGCGAGGTCATCATGACCAAGTTGCGACAACTTGACGAAGTGGCTTATGTGCGATTTGCCTCCGTATACAGGCAGTTCAGAGATGTCAATGAGTTTATGCTCGAACTTCAGGATATGATCCCCTTCGCACCACCGGGAAAAGTCGGGAAAAAACGCTGATCGGATCTTTTGAAGTGGGCTGCTTCAGCCGCATCGTGATATACTGTCAACAAGCGTACACAAAGTCTTTGGCCACAGAAGATAGAACGGAGGAGAATATGGCTTACGAAAAGACAATACTCGTAGTGGATGATGAGCCGGATGTGGTGTCACTCCTGGAAGCGACGCTCAAGGGAGACGGCTTCAATGTGCTCACCGCTTATGATGGTATCGCAGCCCTCGATCTGTGCAGTACGGAAAAACCCGATCTCGTGCTCCTCGATATCATGATGCCCATGATGAGCGGCTATGAGGTCTGCGAACAGATCAAAGCCAATCCCATGACACAGCAGATTCCCGTATTGTGCATCTCTTCAGCCCATACGCCCGAAGCGCGCGCACAGTCCATACGCGTGGGCGCAGCCGAGCTGATCAAAAAACCTTTCCTCCCCAAGGAACTGATCGCACAGATACGCCGCCATCTGCCCAAAGAGGATGATTTCTAAAGACGGCTTATTCTGAATGGACGATACTTCATCACTCCTTTCAGACTTTGCGGCCTTTGGTGTTGAAGAACGGGGACAGCGGAGATCTGTCCCGATGGTGTCACCCGAAAGAATCAATACAGTCTCTTCAATCTGCTCCGTAGCTCTGCGCCTCCAACGGCATAACGCTTCCTCTGCGGAGAGCAATGCGTCTTGTTTCTCCCCGCCATTGCCAAATCAGGATTCAGTACCCTTATGAAAGCCCGAAGAAAAAAAAGACTGCCTCTGGTGGCTATTGTAGGCAGACCCAATGTGGGGAAATCAACCCTCTTCAACCGCATCATCGGCAAACAGCGTGCCATTGTACATGATATTGAAGGGATCACCCGCGACCGTTTTGTCAATGATGCCTCCTGGAATGGCCATGACTTCCGGCTCGTCGACACGGGGGGACTGGTGGAAAACCCCATTGACGAAATCACCCGGAAAATGCAGGAACAGGTCTTTCAGGCCATGGAAGAGGCCAGAGTCATCCTCTTTGTTGTTGATGGACAACAGGAAATCACCCGGGCCGATTCGCAGGTGGGCGAAATGCTCCAAAAAAGCGGCAAGCCTGTCGTGCTGGTTGTGAACAAACTCGACAACCACCAGCTGGCCATGAACCAGTATGAATATTACCGCCTCGGTCTGGGAGAGCCTTTCCCCATTTCAGCCAGTCATAATCTGGGTGTGGAAACCCTCCTCGATACACTCGTCACCCATTTGCCGCCCCCGGCTCTTGTCGCAGAAGAAGAGTGCGAGAGCGAAGAGGGTGCGGAAGAGGACGACGGGGAAGAGCTTGAAGGAGAAGAAGGGGAGACGTCCCAGTCGGAAGAGGAAGGACCCATCAAAGTGGCCATCATCGGCAGGCCCAATGTGGGGAAATCCTCTTTTATCAATGCGCTCCTCAATGAAGAACGCACCATTGTCACCGATATCCCCGGTACGACCCGCGATGCCATCGATATTGATTTTCACTGGCGTGGAAAAGAATACCTGCTCATCGATACGGCGGGACTCCGCAAAAAAGCCGGGATCCGTGAGCATGCCGAGCATTTCAGCGTTGCCCGATCTCTTCGCGCCATTCGCCGCGCCGATGTTTGTCTGGTCATGATGGAAGCGACGGAGGGCATGTCTGAACAGGACAAGCGCATCATCGGTTATGCGCTGGAACAGGGCACGGCCTTCATCCTCGTATGGAGCAAGTGGGATCTCATTGAAAACAAGGAAAAACGCTTTAAAGCACTGGAAGATGAACTGGATCTGAAAATGCCGCAGGTCCTTCATGCGCCGCGGATCACCATATCCAACATCACCAGAAAACGCCTCTTCTCCGTTTTTGAGATTATCGACCGCGTGGCCAAAGCAGCCAGAACCAGGGTGGGCACCTCAGAACTCAACCGGCTCGTGGATGACATCAAAGCCCGACACAATCCGCCCAGCCAAAAAGGGAAGCATGCCAAAATTCTATATGCCACCCAGGCGAGTGTGCAGCCCACGGTCTTTGTGATTTTTGTGAACCAGAAGCGACTCTTCCATTTCAGTTATATGCGCTTCATCGAAAATCAGATCAGAGAACGGTGGGGATTTGAAGGTGTGCCCCTGCGTCTGGAACTGCGGGAGGAAAAACGCAGGGAAAGGAAAAAATCATGAATGCCACTACCATAAGCATAGGCACAGCCCTCATCTTCTCCTATCTCATCGGCTCAATCCCCACGGGTTTGTGGCTGGGATTGCGCTTTCGCGGCGTAGATATACGCAAAGAAGGCAGCGGCAATATCGGAGCGACCAACACCCTGCGTGTCCTGGGAAAAGCTTTCGGAGCCGTGGCGCTCGCCGTTGATGTGCTCAAAGGATGGATTGCCGTTGTTCTCTTTGCGAAACTGAATTCCTGGGAGTTCCTGCCCATCTTATGCGGACTGGCGGCTATTCTCGGACATACCTTTTCCATCTTCGTGCGCTTCAAGGGAGGCAAAGGCGTTGCAACCAGCGCGGGCGCATTTCTCGGAATGGCGCCCAGTCCCATGCTTATCGCCGCTGCTGTTTTCTGCATTGTCGTGGGCATTACGCGCATGGTCAGTCTGGGTTCCATCTCAGCGGCTATCACCGCCGCCGTTACCGTGTTTTTCTTTCCCCTGTCCTGGCCCGTCCGAATGGTGGCGGTAGTCGTCGCCGCCTTGATTGTTATCCGCCATCATACGAATATAAAGCGTATCCTCAGAAAAGAAGAACCCCGCCTCTGAACCGGGCCGGGCCCCTGTCATGGCCTCTGCACCCTCCTCAAATAATCGTATCTTTTCCGCCGCTGATATAAGCGTCGCCCTTATCGGTGCTGTCGCTGCATTGACACTCTATCTCTCCGCACTCGCGCCCACCATTACGGGCGAAGACAGCGGCGAATTTGTAACGGCCGCCTGTACTCTCGGTATTGCGCATCCTCCCGGATATCCGCTGTACTGTATGATCGGCTGGCTCTTCAGTCATATCCCTTATGCTTCCCCCGCCTGGCGCATCAATTTCATGTCCGCCTTTTTCGGTGCCGCCGCTGTGAGCATGCTCATTCTCACCCTCATCCGTCTCACGAAAAACAGACCCATTGCCCTGGCTTCGGGGCTCATGCTCGCCTGTACACGAGAACTCTGGTCACAATCCGTCATTGCGGAAGTGTATACCCTCAGCCTTTTCGTTTTCTCGCTGGCCATTTTCCTGCTCCTTTTGTGGGACGAAGAAAGAAAGAATAAAGCACTCTATCTGTTCGCCTTTTTCCTGGGCATCGGGATGACCGTACACAATACCTTTCTCCTGGTACTGCCTCCTGCGGCACTGCTCTTTTTTCTCGCCGAATACAAGGCCGAAGAACGCACCGCCTTTCCGACCTGGCTCAAAGCCGCCGTCTGCGCTGCGTTGCCGCTGCTCCTCTATCTTTATCTGCCCATCCGTTCCCGAGCCAATCCCAGGCTCGACTGGGGAAATCCCGAAACCTTCACGCTCATGCTTCGCCATATCTTTCGCAGCCAATATGCCTTCATGGTGGATCAGTATCCGCGGAGTATCCTGCGCTTTCTCGGACAGACTTCTGTGTATCTGCGCTTTGCCCGGGAACAGGCCGGATGGCTCCCAGCCCTCTGTGGCATCGCCGGTCTGCTCCTCCTTTTGAAATCACGCCGGCGCTTCGCTCTCTTCCTGTTGCTCTCCCTCATTCTCATCCCCGGCGGATTCATCTTCTGGCAGAACTTCGAGATCACCCGCGAATGGCTTTGGATCATGCGTGTATTCGGAATTCCCGCCTGGTATGTACTCGCACTGGGAACCGGTATCTCCCTTCATAAACTCACCGGCCACTCAAAGAAAGCAACGCTTCTCGCTCTTGTCCTGGCCCTGAGTTTTATTCTCTTCCCTCTTTCGAGGCACTGGCACTGCAACGACAAATCGGAATATTACTGGACGGAAAACTATGGCCGCCAACTTCTGGAGTTGCTGGAGCCCGACGCCATTTTCATCTCTGAGTCCGACCATGCCAGTTTCAGCCTCCTTTATATGCAGGCTGTTCTCGGTGAACGTAAGGACATAGACAATGTGCGCCGCTATGGCTACCTGCAAACACCTCTCTTTGAAAAGCTGCCGACTGAGATGAAGGAGCGTATCGGGCCTTTCCCGCCTCGCCGTTATGACAATGAACTCATCGCCTGGCTCCTCGACAATACCGACAGGCCCCTCTACCTGGCACAACCCGGACCGTTGCCCGCCAAACGCTTCCAGAGTTATGAAGCCTGCGGCCCTGTCTTCCGTGCACTGCGCCACGGAGAAAAAAGTACGGGCCCGAAAGCGTGTAACTGGCCACTCAACGAAAGCGCTCCCCCCCGCAACGACTACACAGCCGAAGCTATCCTCTACGAAGCCGCCCTCAATCGGGCGCACAGCTTCCTTCTCGCCATGAAACAGGATGACCTTCCGCCAGAGACTGTTCTGCAACCAGCCCTCGCCTGGATGGAAGAAGCACTCCGTCACTACGGAAGAGACGCCGCCGCCCTCAATAATATTGCAGTGCTCCTCGCCCGTTACGGATTCTATTCGGAGGCAAGAGACTACTTTGAAGAGGCCTTTGTATTGCTGCCCCATTCAGAAAGTATCCGGAATAACCTGAAGCGCATACACGAAAAAGAAGAGTTGCAATAGAGAATAGCTTCCGGCAGGTAGGGGCACGGCATGCCGTGCCCATGATGGT
>JAAYJV010000036.1 GCA_012522755.1 Candidatus Hydrogenedens sp. | reverse complement strand
TCCTGCCAATGTGGAAATTGGCGTTCCCAGGCTGCGCGACCCAAGGTCTTTAATTTATCAGTGTCCATCAGTGGTTCTAAAAGTCTCTGTGGTAAAAAAGATCATTTGGTTGCGGCTGTGCTGCGCTATGCTCTCTGTAGCTCTGTGGTGAAACAAACACGTTCCTCTCTCGAATATATTACCGCCCGAGATTGTTACCTTACCAACGACAAAACAGTAGCCATCAGTATTTCTTTTCCAGTTTCAGGCTGAAAGTACAGTCGCTTTTGAAAACGGCAGACACCGGGGCAGCGTGAGTATGGAGAAAGACAGATGCAGTATAGCTTCCTCGGGAAAAACAATGCCCTGGTATGGACAATTGTTTGCATTTCCATGTTTCTGTGCGGAATACAGCTCTATGCAGAGCCAACAGAAGGAGAGATAGAAGGCGAGCTCGCGATAGAAGGAGAAGTTGAAGGAGAAATAGAGGGCGAAAAAGTCGCTGCCATCTATTATGTGAACGCTTCCAGTACAGCGGCAAGCCCCGACGGCAGCAGTTGGGCAAAGGCCTTCAAAACCCTGCAAGCCGCTGTGGACAAAGCGGCCTCCGAGGGGCTCGGCGAGATCTGGGTTGCCAAAGGCACCTACACCAGTACGGACGATGAAGTGGTAACCATGAAAGAATGGGTTGACCTCTATGGCGGCTTTGCGGGAAATGAAGTCGACCGGGAAGCCAGAGACTGGGAGGCGAACGAGTCCATCATAGACGGCGAATATGTGCGCCGAGGCGTGGTCGGTGCGAGTAATGCCGTGCTGGACGGTTTTATCATTACCCGAGGCCGTGCCACCCATGGCGGAGGCATGATGAACGAGCGACATTCACCCACCGTAACCAACTGCTTGTTTTCTGACAATGAAGTCATTGTAGAAGACAGCAGCTCCATAAGCAACGGTAACGGTGGCGGCATATACAATTATATTGCTTCGCCCGTTGTGAGCCATTGCCAGTTTATCGAAAACAAAGCGAAAAAATATGGTGCAGGTATTTACAACCTCTTGGGCACTCCCATCATATCGGAGTGCAGCTTTATCAAAAATGAAGCCTTTTCCGGTGCCGCTATTGAAATTATTTCTTCCGAAGCAGACGTGAGCACTTGTGAGTTTGTGGAAAACAAAACGTCCAGTGCCGGTGGTGCCATCTCTATTGCAGGCTTCGATGCCACAGTCATGGACTGCACTTTCACAAAGAACCTCTCTGAAACATACGGCGGAGCCCTGTACATAAGCGGTACCGCCTCTTTGATTTCCGGCTGCACCTTTGCAGAAAACCTCGCTTATTATCATGGGGGTGCTGTGATCATTTCAGGAGACGCTTCACCAAAATTCGTGGACTGTGATTTCATAGAGAACCGCTCTTTCATGGATGGCGGAGCAATCGTGAACGATGGTGAATCCTCAGCCAAAATCAGCAATAGCAGATTCACTAAGAATAATGCCTCCAGTGATGGCGGTGCCGTGGCAAACAAGGCGGACGCTTCTCCTGAAATTGTGAACTGTGATTTCATAGAGAACAGTACTATCAGTAATGGCGGAGCTATCATGAATGAAGATGATTCCATCGTCACTATTGCCAATTCAAGATTTGCGAAAAACACCGCAGATAGAGGCGGTGCTGTGGTGAATTACCGAAATGCTTCCTCGAAAATCGTGAACACTATTTTTACGGAAAACCGTTCGGAACGCCCTGGCGGAGCCATTGAGAATGGAGATGATTCTTTTATAACAATCGTCAATTCCAGTTTTACGAAAAACAAAGCATACCTGGGCGCTGCGGTCTACAACAATGTCGGTACCGTGGAAATATGGAACAGCATTATCTGGGACAACGGTGAGTTTGCGCTCATAAATTACAATGAAGACAGCGTCACCCAAGTCGCCTACAGCTGTATTGAAGGCGGATATGAAGGAATCGGAAATATAGACGAAGATCCGTTGTTCATCGATGCCCCGGACAACCTGCAACTTGCTGAGGGGTCTCCCTGCATTGACACGGGCAATGAGGAAGAGGCACCGGAACGCGATATGCTCGGCAGGACACGACCCCGAGGCCTGGGCGTTGACATGGGTGTCTATGAAGCGATTCCTGACGGCGAAGAAGAATTTCCGGTGGAAGGAGAAGAGGTTGAACCCGATGAAGGCGAAGACATTGAGCCTCTGGAAGGCGAAGACGTGCAGCCTGTTGAAGGCGAAGACGTGAAGCCTGTTGAAGGCGAAGACGTGCAGCCTGTTGAAGGCGAAGACGTGGAACCCGTAGAAGGTGAAGACGTGGAACCCGTAGAGGGCGAAGACGTAAAGCCTGTTGAAGGCGAAGATGTGGAGCCTGTTGAAGGCGAAGAAAGTCCCAAGCCCGACGACGACCAAGATACGCCCAAAGGCTGCAATTGTGACAACTCAAAAAGCCTCCTGGAAGACGGCTTCTTCAGAGAACAACTCCAAAAGAACCTGAGTGACTGGCTGCTTATAGGTCTGAGTGCTTTGACACTGCTGTCCTTCGCAGCCTGGCGCCGCCGTTGATGCTGAAAAGCAATCCGGAATCCTGAGAATAGAAGAGGGACGGACCTTCGGGCTGTTCCTCTTCTTTTTCACCACAGAGATTTTTTGAACCACAAATGGTCACAGATATACACAGATGAGAAAAGACCATACACCGCAAAACACTCTGTTTGCTTTTCCAGGATAATACACGCTCTGTGCCAATGTGGAAATTGGCGTTCCCAGGAAGCATGACTCCGGGCGATAAAACAACTCAGAACATTTGCGTAACATCGAGTAACATACACTCAACCCTCCCAGATACGTCCGATCCGTCCGATGAAAGACTCAAGACATGCTCACAGCCCGACCCTGTGCTATCAACCCAAGACATACAGCCCACAAACACGCCCAAACTCCAACCTCCTTCGTCAACACTCCAACCTCCACGCCAGACCGGCGTCTTTCCGGTTTTTTTGCGCTGAGGTCTGGGTTCAAATATATCATCTGCAACATCGCAAAAAAGACCGGGACCCAGAAGAAGACCAGACAAATGGGATAGGAGAGATAAAGCAAGAGATTAAAGGTCTGGTTATATCCTTGGGTTTTGATCGGACGGATCAGACGGATCCGACGAATCGGACGTATCTGGGAGGGCTCAATGTATGTTGTGAGGTTTTAACAGTGGGTCAATGGACGGAATGGAGGTCATGGACAGAATAGACACATCCCTATTCCCTATTCCCTATTCCCTATTCCCTATCATCTACTCCCCTCACCCTCTCATTCTTTTTTACGTCTTTTTGCGCTTCAATTTTTTCTTATCTTCCCCAGAATACATTGCACCCCCACGTTGTTACCTTATGCACGACAAAATATCATCTCTCATTGTTTCTTTTCCAGCTTCAGGCTGAAGGTATCGTCCCTTGTAAACAGCGTGGACACCGGGGCAGCGTGTGTATGGAGAAAGAGAAATGGCGCATATCTTCCCCGGGAGAATCCAGGCCCTGGCAGGGATGGCTGTATTTATTTCCATGGTTCTAAGCGGAACAGCTCTCTTTGCTGATTCAACTGCAACGGCAGTGCCAAAGGCTGGCTCCATCTATCGTGTGCACGCTGCCAGCAGAGAAGGCAACCCCGACGGAAGCACCTGGCGCAAGGCCTACAGGAATATTCAAGCGGCCGTAGATGCCGCCCATGCATCGGGCGGCGGCGAGGTCTGGGTTGCAGCAGGTCAGTATAAAGCCTCCAGCGATCCCGTCTTGACCATGAAAGAGGGTGTCGCTCTCTATGGCGGATTTTCGGGGACTGAAAACTTTCGCGATGACCGGGACTGGTCTGCCAACAAGACCATCATTGACGGTGAACATAGGCGCCGCTGTGTTCATGGTGCTGATGATGCGATTCTGGACGGCTTTGTCATCACCGGGGGACGTTCTGATTCTGCGAGTGGCGGCGGAATGCTCAACGACAATGCCTCTCCAAGGGTCAGTAACTGTGTCTTTCAAAACAATAAATCCTACAGGTCCGGAGGTGCCTTGTATAACGAGAGCTTCGCTGATTCTCTCATACTGAACTGCGAATTCATCAACAATGAATCGGGCCGTGGAGGTGCCATCGGGAATCGATGGGGGCAGTCGGTGAACATTAAAAACTCACGCTTTGTGAAAAATGTCGCCGGTGATGGAGGAGCCATACACAATGACTTTTCAGGCAGTGTAAGCATAACGGGAAGTCTTTTTTTCAACAATCAGGCCCAGCTTTGGGGTGGTGCTTTATGCAACAGGTACCAGAATGTCGTCCTGGATGACTGTGCGTTTTTGAAAAACAAGGCCTACCTGGGTGGAGCGGTGAGCAACGAGGAACTTTCTGCTGAGATAAGCAAGATCCTCTTCTCTGCAAACAGGGCTGTAACAGGAGGAGGCCTCTACAATAAAAGGGCTACAGGAAAGGTAACAAACAGCCTCTTTTTGGAAAATAAAGCTTTCAATGAGGGCGGTGCCGTGGCTCAACTGTACTCTTCTGATGGGATGCTGATGAATTGCACCATCGTGAACAACAAAGCGGCAACAGCCGGAGGCGTGCATATTATAGAATCGTCTCCGAAGATCGTGAACAGTATTATTTGGGGTAATTCAGGGGGCCAGATCAGCCTTTTCGATCCTGCCAGCAATCCTTCCGTTTCCTACAGCTGTGTCGAGGGTGGCTTTGCCGGGGTGGGCAATATAGCGACGGACCCCGCCTTTCTCAATGCCCCCTACAGCGTCCAGTTATTACCCGAATCTCCCTGTATCAACGCAGGCACGCTCGTTGGCGCTCCGGCCAAAGATTTCCTCAATCGCGCAAGACCACTGGACGGCAACTTTGACATGGGTGCCTATGAGGGGTCTGTGGCTCCCTCTGAGCGATGCACCCTGACACTGGAAGTGACGTCGGAGGAACTTGGAAGAACCGTGCCTCCAGCAGGAAGTTATGAGCTTGCCAAAGGAGACAGGGTCCCCTTGCTGGCCCTGCCTCAGGGTGCCGCCTTTTCCCATTGGTCCGGCAATGCTTCCGAAGAGCACTCGGTGACTGTCGTGGACATGGACAGCAGCAAAACGGTCACAGCGGTATTCAGTCCCAACCGCTTGTATGTAAATGCAGCCGGGACGGCATTCACTCCCGATGGTCAAAGCTGGGCAACGGCTTTCCAAGATATCCAAAGTGCCGTGGACGCTGCCTGGGAACAGAAAGGCGCTGAGATATGGGTGGCTGAAGGCACCTATACCAATACCGAAAAAAGCGTGGTCAAAATGAAAGAAGATGTGGCTCTTTACGGTGGTTTCGCCGGTACGGAAAGCTCCAGAACACAACGGGACTGGAACACCCGTGCCACAGTGATTAAAAGCGAAGGACAACCGCACTGTGTTGAAGGTGCTGACAACGCTCTTCTGGATGGATTCATCCTCACGGGAGCCCTTAACATGTCAGAGGTCGGTGGAGGCGTGCGTAACTTTTTAACCTCTCTCGCCGTAGCAAACTGTCTCTTTACGGAAAACACCGCCTTTTCAGGAGCGGCCATAGGCAGCTACTACGCGGAAACTACTGCGACGAACTGTGTGTTCACAAATAACACAGCCATCTCCCATGGAGGGGCCATCTCCAACGCTTTTGCTCAAAGCAACTTTACGAACTGTAGTTTCTTTGGCAACAAGGCCATTGTCGGCGGAGCCATTTACAGTGTAGAAGCTTCCACACAAATCACAAATGCCATTATCTGGGCCAACATGCAGACTCAGATTGAAGGAGACGCTGAGGTGTCTTACAGTTGTGTACAGGGAGGATTCGAAGGAACCGGTAATATAGCGGACAACCCTCTCTTCCTGCAGGCACCGGAAGACCTCAGGCTGCATCTCCAATCCCCTTGTATTGATACGGGCACTTCCTCAGGCGCACCTGCAACTGATATGCTGGGACAAGCCCGCCCTCAAGGAGCCGGAGTGGATATGGGTGCTTATGAAAAGAGTGCCGTGCCTCCCGGAAACCAGTATACCCTCACCATTGAGGTAAGCCCAGCCGGACTGGGAGAAAGTTTCCCGCCAGCCGGTACCTATCAATGCGCCCCGGGCGATGAAGTGACCATCGAGGCTTTTTCTCCGGGCATAAGCTTTTCCCATTGGACGGGTGATGCCGCCGGAAACAACAGAAAACTATCGCTGGTTATGGACAGCCACAAAAGCATAACAGCTCATTTCCAGCACAGGATTTATTTTGTGAATGAAGCCACAGCCGCCGCAACACCCAACGGGCTGAGTTGGGCGAGTGCTTTCCCGGATATACAAAGCGCCATTACAGCAACGCAAGGTGGCGGTGAGATCTGGGTGGCCGCCGGAACCTATACCCGTCCCGGAAGCCTTTTCGTTGTAACGATGGCAGAACAAGTGTTTCTCTACGGTGGTTTTTCCGGAAATGAAAGTGCCCGGGAACAACGGGACTGGGATGCCCATCCCACCATCATTGATGGGGAATCTGAACGTGTCGTTGTCATCGGTGCAAATCATTCCGTGTTGGACGGTTTTATCATCACCCGGGGAAAGGACGCTTTTGGCGCAGGCATGAAAAACTCTTATGCATCACCGGTCATTTCCAACTGCACTTTTATCGACAATGAAACCACAGTCAACAGTCACGGCGGTGGGATGCATAATATGATGTCATCGCCTGTGATCAGCCATTGTCACTTTATCCGCAACTCAGCCCGGAATTATGGTGGCGCAATTGCCAATTTCTATCAGGCACCAACCATTACCGACTGCAGCTTTACAGACAATGAGGCCCGCTCTGAGGGAGGTGCTGTCTACAACAACAGGGCGGATACTGTTTTACGCAACTGCAGCTTTATCGGCAACACCACCGGAGGCTGGGGAGGAGCCATTATGAATATCGAATCCTCGTCCTCCATAATCAACTGTATTTTTAAGGAAAACAACAGTCAAAGACAGGGCGGAGCTGTGGCAAATTACTCAAACTCTTCGCCCGAGATCATCAACTCTATTTTTGTAAAAAACAGCACCGAGGGAACGAGTAACGGTGGTGCCATAGTGAACTCCAAAGACTGTTCCCCCACGATCATCAATTGCAGCTTTACAGAGAACAGTGCCGGGAGCGGTGGGGCCATATATAACATCGAAGTGGCTTCTCCAAAAATATGGAACAGTATCCTCTGGGCGAACACGCCCGATGAGATCGCCGATTCAGATGGAACAAGTGCTCCGGAAATTACCTATAGCTGCATTCAGGGAGGACATACAGGCCTTGGCAATATAGACAGCAACCCCCGCTTTATCCACCCGCCGGACAACCTGCAACAGGCTGCAGCATCCCCCTGCATCGACACAGGCACGACCGTTGGCGCGCCAAAGCATGATATCCTGGGCAGAAAACGGCCCCGGGGTGCTGGTGTTGATATGGGTGCCTACGAGACGATCCCCGATGGAGAAGACGAATTTCTCGAAGGAGAAGATGACGATCCCTCCGAAGGAGAACCACTGCTTCCCCGGGAAGGTGAACCGTCTGTTGCCCTGGAAGGCGAAGATACAACGACTCCGGAAGGAGAAAACACAGCACCTGAAGAAGGCGAAAATTCAAAGCCTCGGGAAGGTGAAGACAGTACAGTTCTGGAAGGAGAAGATGATTCCAAACCTGACGATGACAAAGCCAGAGGCTGCAATTGCGGAAAATCCAAGGCTCTCTTTGAAGACGGCCTCTTCCTGGATACGCTCAAAAAGAATTTGAGTGACTGGCTCCTTACAGGACTCAGTGTGATGATCTTGTTGACCTTCGCAGCCCATCGACGTTCCTGATTTTTAACCGCGAAAGAACGCAAAAGAATATTGTCTGTCATTTCTGCATTTCCAGCATTACGCTGAAAAATATAGTCTCTTTTTAAAAAAGTGGATACCGGGGCAGCGTCAGTTTGGAGATAGAGAAATGCGTACTATATTCGCACGAAACAGACTCGCTGTAACCTTGCTTCCGGTTCTCATTTCTGTTGTCTTTGTCGGGATTCAGGTTTCCGCTGAGTCAACAGCCGCAACAGGGTTGGACAAAAAACAGAAAATTGTCTCCCTCTATCATGTGGACGTTTCCAGCACGGCCTCAAGCCCCGATGGGAGCAGCTGGGCCAAGGCCTACAATAACTTGCAGGATGCAGCAGATCAGGCTTTTTCCGACGGCGGCGGTGAAATCTGGGTTGCCGCCGGCACTTACACGAGTACGAACGATCAAGTCCTGATCATGAAAGAAATGGTCGCCCTCTATGGTGGTTTTGCCGGGGATGAAACTTTCCGGGATCAACGGGAGCCACATATGAATAAGACCCTCATTGACGGTGAGGGTGTACGGCGATGCATTTTGGGTTCCGATAACAGCAGCTTGGATGGCTTTACCATTGCCCGGGGATTCAATGACGCTGTTGGCGGCGGCGGCATGTTGAATCTCAACGCTTCTCCCTCCGTCAGCAACTGTACTTTCGAGGATAACAGTACCAACGGGTCGGGCGGTGCTCTGTGTAATGAATCCGGTTCCGAGCCTGAGCTGCGAAACTGTTTGTTCTACAACAATGAGGCCTTATACGGCGGTGCCATCACCAACAAAGACGGCTCTATTGTCAGTATCAGAAGTGGTCGTTTTGTAAGCAACAGGGCGGAGTATGGCGGAGCCGTTTACAACGAAGACAATTCGACGGTGGCCCTCGTCCAAGTTCAATTTATCAAAAATACGGGCGATAGAACTGGAGGCGCTATTTACAACAACGATGGCGCCGTCACCATCGATGAGTGCGTATTTTTTGACAACTTTTCTGAAACAGGCGGCGCTATCGCCAACTGGACGTTTAATGGGGTCATCAGCAACTGCCTGTTCTACAAGAACAGGGCCGAAGCCGGCGGTGCCCTATACAGTGAAAACTCAGCCTTCACTATCACGAACAGCCTTTTCCGGGAAAACCAGGCCCTCGAAGGCGGTGCCATTGTCAATGGTGACGGCTCTCATCCCCTTCTGGTAAATTGCACCATTGCCAACAATCGTGCCGATGAAGTGGGAGGTATTCTGAACTGGGAGTCTTCTCCGAGAATTGTGAACAGCATCCTCTGGGGCAATTCGGACGAACAGATCAATCTTCCCGATTGGTACAGCCACCCCGAAGTCTCCTATAGCTGTATTCAGGGAGGCCACGCAGGTACGGACAATATCGATGAGAATCCGCGTTTTCTCAATGCGCCCCACAGTTTCCAGCTCATGCCCGATTCGCCCTGCATTGATGCGGGCACTTCAATCCTGGCTCCTGTCCGCGATCTCGTGGGCCGACCCAGACCTGTCGCCACCGGGACTGATATGGGCGCTTACGAAGGGGCCGTGCCTGTTTCCGAACGCTTTACCTTGACCTTGGAAACAACACCGGAAGGATTGGGAAGAACGCTTCCCCCTGCAGGTACGTACTTGCATGCCAAAGGGGATATGCTCGTTCTTCAGGCGGTACCTAATGGAGCCGCCTTGAAGCAGTGGTCTGGCGATTTTCCGACAAAGGATCCGATCCTTATTGCGCCCCTCCTGGGTCATCTGATCGTGAGAGCCGAATTTGAAAGTAATATTTTGTATGTGGATGCCGCCAGCACATCGGGCAGTCCGGATGGACAAAGCTGGGCCACGGCTTTTCAGGATATACAAAGCGCCGTGGATGCGGCTTCCAGACGGGGTGGCGGCGAGCTGTGGGTAGCCGAGGGAACATACACCAGCACGGACGATCAGGTTGTATTGATGCAGGAGAGTGTGGCCCTTTACGGTGGTTTTTCAGGTCATGAAACGCTTCGTGATGAACGGGACTGGAATGCACACCCCACGGTGATTGATGGTGAGGGTCTGCGCCGCTGTCTTCTTGGGGCCGACAATGCTGTTCTCGATGGTTTTGTCATCACAGGCGGCAATGCTATTTTCGGCGGAGGCATGCTGAACTACCATGTCTCGCCCACGGTAGCCAACAGCCATTTTACAGAAAACGCTTCAACGTCGGGCGGTGCCATGACGAACTATGCCTCTGAAGTGACGGTGTATAACTGTATCTTTACAGAGAATAACGCTCTCTCCATTGGCGGTGCTGTCTATGATTCTCATGCCCGAAACAGCTATATCAACTGTTCCTTTGTTGAAAACAGTGCTCTTGTCGGCGGTGCGGTAGTCAATGAGAGCACTTCTTCACGGATCGTCAACTCCATCATCTGGGGCAACTTACCAATACAGATTGACAGCGATATCGAAGTTTCCTACAGTTGTATCCAGAACGGATTTGAAGGAATCGGCAATATAGAGGAAGATCCCATGTTTCTTCAGGCTCCACAGAACCTGAGGCTTCATATGGAGTCGCCTTGTATCGATGCGGGTACCCTGGCCGGAGCGCCGCCCTTCGATTATCTGAAGGAGCCCCGTCCCCAGGGCGCCAAGGTGGATATGGGTGCTTATGAAAAAGTGCTTGTTCCCCTGGAAGATCAGTATACACTCACCATTGAAGTGACTCCGGAGGGACTGGGAAGCAGCTATCCGTCGCCCGGCACCTATCATTGTGCACCCGGTGATGTGGTGGGCATCCGGGCTGTGTCACAGGGAGCAGGATTTCTCTATTGGAGGGGCGACGCCCTTTCTTCCAACAAAGAGATTACGGTGGTCATGGACGGCCATAAAACAGTGACAGCCCATTTCCTGCATATGGTTCATTTTGTGGATGCAGACAGTACCACCCCGACGCCGGATGGACTCAGTTGGGCAACGGCTTTCCGTGATATACAAAGTGGCGTCGATGCCGCCGAAACGAAAGGGGGCGGTGAAGTGTGGGTTGCCGAAGGCACCTACATCCGCCGGGCAAGCGACAAAGTTGTTGAGATGAAAGAAGGGGTCATGCTTTACGGTGGGTTCAGGGGCAACGAAAGCCAGCGGAAAGAGCGGGATTGGGAAGTCCATCCAGCCGTCATTGATGGAGAAAACCAACGGCTCGTCATATCAGGTGCAAACCATGCTCTCCTGGACGGCTTCGTCATTACCCGGGGCTTCGCGAAAAAGGGCGGAGGCATGCTGAACTCCCTCACTTCACCGACTGTGACCAATTGCAGCTTTATTGAAAATGAGGCTTATGACAACACCAACGGCGGTGCCATGTACAATCTGGCCGCTTCGCCTGTGGTGAGTCATTGCAAGTTTATCCGAAACAAATCGGATCTCTACGGTGGCGCCGTCTACAACTACCTGCTCTCCCCCACTTTCACTGACTGCAGCTTTTTAGACAATATGGCCTACGTTGGTGGCGCGATGACCACCATCGATACAACCCATCTCATCAGCGGCTGCACTTTTTCCGGAAACAGTGCTGAGAGCGGTGCCGGTGCTTTGTACGCAGCAAACGGCAACGGCATTGTAAGCCACTGTACTTTCACCGGGAATGCTTCCGAGAGGCAAGGAGGTGCTGTGATCACCACCCATGCCACGACTTTGATCACAAACTGTGTCTTTTCGCAAAACCGATGCCTGAATGATGGGGGCGCTATGCTGACTTATGGTGACTATCCCGTGAGTATCATCAACACTGTTTTTATAAAGAACAATGGTGGAACAGATGGAAAGGGCGGAGCCATCGCCAACTTGGAGAATAGTTCGCCAAAGATCATCAATTGCACCATCACGGAAAATACGGCCCATAGTGGCGGAGGCATCTACAACAGCAATGCCTCCTCGCCCCAGATACTGAACAGTATCCTCTGGGCAAACACACCGGAGGAGGTAGTCAATCACGATGCCGCAAGCGTCCCTGTCGTTACTTACAGCTGTGTTGAAGGCGGATATGGGGGCACAGGCAACATTGATTCCGATCCCCTCTTTGTTCTGGTTCCGGGCGATCTGAAACTCGCTGAAGGCTCGCCTTGCATTGATACGGGCGACTCAGCTGGAGCACCGGAAAAGGATCTGCTCGACAGATCACGACCCCGTGGCGCCGGATTCGATATGGGCGCTTATGAGTTCATCCCTCCGGGCGAAGAGGAGTTTCCGGAAGGAGAAGAAGAGCCTCCGGAAGGCGAAGTGGTTGTGCCTCCCATTGAAGGGGAGCCGCCCGTGGTTATAGAAGGCGAGCCTCCTGTGGTGGTCGAAGGCGAGCAGGTGGCACCTGATGAAGGTGAGGGCGAAACTCTTGTGCCCGATGAAGGCGAGGGCGAAGACGACACCAAGCCTGACGATGGCAAACCCAAGGGCTGCAATTGCGGAAAATCCAAAGGCCTCATGGAAGAAGGGTTCTCTCTGGAACAGCTGAAGAAGAATCTGAGCGACTGGCTGCTTACAGGAGTCAGTGTGATGATCTTATTGACCTTCGCAGCCCATCGACGTTCCTGATTGTAAAAGTCGGATTCCGGGAGAAGAAGGATCGTTGTGTTACTACCCGTCATCTTCCATTATTTTTTCGAAGAAGTTTGTGTTGTTGTGGACCTGAGTCCTTTTTGTCAATGTCTTGCAGGACTAAAGAGTATTTGCAAAAGACCTGTCCCTTTTTTTGAATACTATGAAGAATCATTAAGTAGGGGCACGGCATGCCGTGCCCAAAAAACTGCACAAAATATCAAGATATCACACAATATTTGGACAATGTAATGGTACAGCAACAATAGATACGATACAGGTGCAATATGAACCATCATGGGCACGGCATGCCGTGCCCCTACATCCGCCAATTTTCCCGCGAAAACGTGTATGAAACAAGGATCAGGATCAAATAGCCTCCTTGTTTTTCTCCTCTCATTTCCTTCGTGAGCCTTCGTGCCTTTCGAGTCTTCGTAGTTAAATAGTCATCTCATTTCTCGGAGATCCTCTGTGTTACTACCCGTCATCTTCCATTATTTTTTCGAAGAAGTTTGTGTTGTTGTGGACCTGAGTCCTTTAACTTCAATATGTGATACGACCACAGATTCGAAAACCTGTCTTCTGACAAAATGTCTTGGGAAACCCTGAAAGACCTTGAAAGTCACTCCTGGGAACGCCAATTTCCACATTGGCACTCAGCGCGTTATGGCCCGGAGACGTTATAAACCTGATTACGGCATGACATCTCTATTTTCTTAAACAAATCCATTACTCAGAAAACTTTCCGGCGGAGAGTCAACATATCGTGGGAGAACAAAAAGCAAAAAAACCGGCATGACGGCGAGGGTATGTCTTGGGATACAAAGGAGACTCCGGGGAGACATAAGCTTTTTCCTCTCATTCCTTTCGCGTCCTTTTGCGCTTTTCGCGGTTAAATAAAAAGCATCACTTGGTTGCGGCTGTGCTGCGTTGTGATCGCTTCCTCTCCCAGACGACAGTTATCCCAGTGCCAAATAAAAAACCGCCCTCCCCGCTTTGAGGAGGGCGGCAATACTTACACATTCAGATACAGCAAAAGTTTAGCAGGGAAGCTCCCAGCCTTTGCGGTATTCTTTACTGACGATTTCTTCAGGATTGGAGACGTTCGTGACCACACCTTTCTTGTTGTCCCAGTGCAGTTTCTCTCCGGATTTCACAACGAGGTTACCGAAGTTGACCATTTCCGTGAAGGGACCGGCATAGCTGAAGTTGGAACAGGGCATCTGGCCTTCCGTGATGCCGCGGATCCAGTCGAAGTAGGGATCTTCCTTGGGAATGCGTTCCTCTGTCTCATCGGGGAATACATAGTCTTCCATGGCGGAGGCGGGCATGAGCCGCGGCTCATCGCCATATTCACCGGCCGTGAGGATTCCATTGGTTCCGACGAAGAAAGAGCCGTTGAATTCATTGTCACCGAGGATCTGATCTTCGGGGACGCTTTCCGGACGGGGCGGACGGTTATAGATTTTTTCACCAGTGGCCTCATCAGTCACATGACCGTCATACCAGAACACATCCACGGGCGGCATATCGCCACGGGCGGGAAAAGAATATTTGATGGTGGACTTGATGGGGAAGGTCTCTTCGTTTCGGCCTTCCTGCATGACCACTTCCACCGTGTAGTCGCTGACATCAACAAGCTTCAGCGCCATATAAGCCGGGTCCATGATATGGCAGGCCATGTCGCCGAGAGAACCGCCACCGAAATCCAGCCAGGCACGCCAGTCGTGTGGGGCCAGCTTGTGGTGATAGGGACGCCAGGGAGCCGGACCGATCCAGCGATCCCAGTCGAGATTTTCAGGCGGTACTTCCGGAGGCAGCGGAACGCCCATGCCCTGGTTGTCCCATACGGGACGATGGGTCCAAACATGCACTTCCGTCACATCACCAATGGCACCGCTCCAGATCATTTCGCAGAGGGTACGGACACCATCGCCGCAATGCCCCTGATTACCCATCTGGGTCATGACACCGCATTCTTCCGAAATGTTTTTCAGCAGACGTGCTTCAGCAACGGTATGGGTCAGCGGTTTCTGCACATAGCAGTGTTTGCCCATCATCATGGCCATATAGGCTGCAGGCGCATGGATATGGTCCGGTGCGGAAATGGTGACGGCATCAATTTCCGGCATTTTTTCAAGCATGATCCGGAAATCTTTAAAATGTTTCGCATCGGGGAAACGATAGAGCGCCTCAGCACAGCGGTCCCAGTCCACATCGGCCAGAGCCACAACATTGGCACCCTGCCGTTCTGTATTTCTGATATCCCCATAGCCTTTACCACCGGCGCCAATGGCGGCCACATTGACCTTTTCGTTGGGAGAGAGTTTCCGGGGAATCACTCTGGCTGTGTTCGGGGTCACAGGCGGTGCTTCGATGATTTCCTTGCCGTCAACGACTTTGATGGCGCCGAAGGCCATGCTGGTTGTCGCCGTGGCGAGAAAACTCCGGCGTGTCAAACTGGACATACTCATGTTTTGTTCCTTCCAAGTTGCAGGAGAGTAAAAAAAATACCAATCTACGTTATGTTATCACGCTCCATAGGGGACGATCAAAAGAACGAATCAAGTCTGAGAAAAGATATGCGATGCACAGCAAAACCACAACCAAATGATGTTTTCTTTTTTCACCAGATCAATCAGGTCACATACGGAAAAAGTACAAAGGGCATAAAAAGATCTATAGTCTTAACACGTCCACTCCGTCCACTTGGTTCACTGACCCGGAACGAATGCCCTGAACCAACCCTCTTTCCTCCCACATCCGACTGATCCGACCGATCCGACCGAGTCCCCTGAACCTACAGACCCCTTCACGTCTATTATTTACCCCAAGACATACCCCCGCCGTCATGTCGATTTTTTTTCGAACCAGACCACTGGTGTCCAAATTAAGGACACCATCGAATCCACACAGTTGAATTCATTTGTATTTTGGGCAGATTTTGTCTACATTTTCCCGATTTCCAGGATCAGGTTGACTGATCGTTGCATTGGCCTGTCCAAGAAAAGTTGATTTGGACAAGAATGAAGAATTTTTATAGTCTGCCTTTTCT
>JAAYJV010000005.1 GCA_012522755.1 Candidatus Hydrogenedens sp. | reverse complement strand
CTCCGGCTTGATCCCCGCCAGTTCATCCACCATCGTCCGCAGCAAGGCCAGATCCGCGCTCACATGTTCACGCAGAAGTCCCGCATCAAAATCTTCAATCTTGTATTTCCGGCTCACCTGTGCAAGCGCATCCAGCAGCTCCCCTTCATCCAGCGCATCACTTCCCGGCAGGAGACGCCGGGCCTCCTCCCCCGCCGGAATAACACCTTCATCCAGACAGGCGATGAAATTTTCATGGATCTTGATCATCCGTTCCAGCGTCTTCAGAAAAGCATGAATGCTCGATTCCAGCCGCTTGAAAAGCATCACACGCATGAGGCCCCGCAGATTGGTGCCCGCCCGTTGCAGATCCTTATAGGGCGCTACCTTCTGCCGCGAGGGAAGCACATAATGCCACAGGCCGAAGCGGGCATAACGCAACTGAGCATCACAGTTTCCCGGCTTGTCCCTTTTGCTCCCCAGCCGATAACGCAGGCTGTCATATAAACCCGCACAGGCGCCGTCAATGTTATAGCCCAGCGTATTCAGGCGACGTGTCGGAAAATAATTGCGTCGCTCCCCCACCTGCACCCACGCCCGCTTGCTTCCATTCAGATAAGGAGCCGCCTCCCCTTCATCCAGTTCACGCAGAGGCCGTTCCGTATCCTCCGTCTTCCCGTACCACCGCAGAATATGCCGCCGTGTCCGTCGCACCAGCAAGGGCTTCAACAGCGATTGCAGCGAACGCTCCCCCTGTTCAACCAGTTTGAAATAACGCCGCAGATCAGGAGGATCCACTGGCAGATAGGTCGTGTCTTCAGGATGAAACAATTTGATCTGATGATAAATATCCCAGGCGCTTTTGTTGCGCGGTGTAGCCGTCAGCATGCACAGTTTGCATTGACGTCGCAACAGAAAATCCTGCAGTGCCTCATATCGCTGTGCGCTCGCATGGCGGAAATGATGGCTCTCGTCAATGAGCACGAAATCATAGTCCTCATATTTGGCCTGGGCCAGTTCATTGCGCCCTTCCTGCAGCCGGCTCATGGGAACCACCCGCGCGCCCAGATCAAATTGATGGCTGAATTCCTGCCAGCTCTCTTCCAGAGCCTTGGGACAGATGATCAGAGGCTTGCATCCTTCGGTCCGGCGGAAATGCTGCAAAATCGCCGCACCGATATAACTCTTGCCCAGGCCCACCACATCGGAAATAAAAACACCTCCCTGGTCGCGGATGATCTGTACCCCCAGCTTCACAGCCTCCTTCTGAAAATCCGCAAGCGTCTCCGTCAGCGCATCATCCCACAAGGTACCGTCGTCTTCCGGGCCCTCCAATCTGTCCGACACAAGACTGTGGAGCGTCTTCATATAAATATCATAAGGCGTCGCACAGGCAAGCGCCCAGCTGCGCCGGATCTCCTCCAACAACGCCTCCGTAAAATCGAGGCTGTCCGCCCAGAGTCTATCGAACCAGGCCGACAACTGATCATGGTTTTCGTTGCCGTGAACAACCACATTCAATTCCGTATTGTGCGTCAGCCCCGCCAGACTCAGATTGCTCGATCCCACAATGCCCATCCCTTTCTCAAAGCGCCCGTCATCGGGATAATGAAAGAGATAGGCCTTCGCATGAAGACGGCCCCGCGTATAGACACGCACGGACAGGCGCCCCTCTTCTATAAGACGGGCCACCTTCCGGAGAATGGATTCCTCGCCGTCCCCCTGATCCATGAGAGACAACGCATCGCTCAAACGCGCTTCCGTTTCTTCAGAGAGCTTACGGCTTTCCTTTGCATTCCTGAAACGCGCCGCCTCATCGCGCTTGCGGGCCTCTTCCACACGGTGAAAGGCTTCCGTAAAATGCTCCAGAGTCTCACGGTCTGTCGCATTCCCGATGAGAAAACGAAGACGCTGCGGATGATCCAGATTCTCTTCTATGGCCTCAAGCCCCGAAAGAAAAAGATAGCCCACAGCAAAGTCCACAGCCTCAGCCGTCGGAAGAATGGCGTTCATTGTATGAACCAGCTTGCTCTCACGATTATCAATAATATCGGACATGAATGAAAAGTCTCTCTAAAATATTGTGATTTTTAAAACATCTGACAGTGAGGACATCAGAATCCATACAGCTTGTCAACAAATGAATTGATTTCCTGCTCCAGCTTGACCCTGGTCTGTGCTTTTGATTTGAGCAACTTGGACACGAGTCCGGACAGATGTTTTTGTTCTTCCGCAGACGCATCAGGCACAGGAAGATTGAGAATATAGGGAGAGCGCAACTCAATAAAATTGTTTTGAAGAGGAGAACAGACCGCTTTCAGATAAAACCACACCGCTTCGGAATTGAGTACCCCGAGCAAGTAAGGATCATCCAAGGGAATCATAAAAGCCTTGTCATTCAAATAATGGTGTTCTCTATCCAAAGCAAAGCAGGGCTTCTGGGCGATTACAGGATAGACTATTTTAGTCTGCGATAATTTTGCTTCATAGGCGATACTCGACTGCAATTCATACCATTTGTATGTTCCGCTGGCCCGTCCTTTTTTCCCTTTTGATGCTTTTTTGGGCTTGGGTGTCAATTCTTTTTTCCACTGGGCCAGATGGCTTTTCACAGCGGGATACTGATCAATGTCTATACCCTGTTTTGCGAATATGATCCACTGATCCCTGCTTTCCACATGCCATTTCTTGACATCTTTTCCCTGAATCAGAGGCTTGATGATTTCTTCACTTCGCGGATCTTCGTCAATGAGCTTCTGACGGGTCTCACCGTTTATGAAAAACGCTCTGTTGAAGCCTGTGACAATTCCTCGATTGATAGCGCAGTCTTTCAGGTAAGTTTTCAACGGCACTCCCACTTCATCCATTTTGGCGATCTTGTTCAAAATGGAAGGGTCCATCAAGAGCCAACGCTTTTCGTCAATGGCCATGTCGGGAATGGACACGGCATTTTGTCGGACAAGTTCTTTTACATCGGGATAAGGGGGTGCCAGTGTTGTCACATCGGTGAAGAGAAATTCCTGCTTGAAGTCTTCAACACCTTCTTCATGTTTCTTTGCAATGAAAATCATGGGATAGGCCACAGCGCTTTTGAAAACAGGCAAGTCATTGAAGTCAATGATCTGTCTGACCTCACAGGTGTTTTTCATCAGAGTCCGCAGCCCGGAACCATAGCCCGCTTTGAACCATTTGTTGGGACTGATGAAGACGAACATGCCTCCCGGTTTGAGCATTTCCACGGCTCGGGCATAAAAAAAGCAGAAGAGGTCCGCTTTGCCTGAATACACTTCAGGAAAAACTTCTTTCAGTCGGGCCTTTTCTTCGCTTATCTGTTCCTGCCGGACATAGGGCGGATTGGCCAGGACGACATCAAAGCCGCCATCAGCAAATACTTCGAAGAAATGGACATGCCAGAAGATGACGGGTTTGCCATCCCTTCGTTTGAATTTGGAATCCTGCAATGCTTTTTGAATGGCCTCTTCCTGTTTGCTGATTCCTTTTTTCACCAGTTCTTTAATGGCTCCCTGCGCTCTCAGATAGGCTTCTTTTTTCTTTTTCAGGCCCTGAGCCAGCAGAGTAATTTTGTCGGTGTTGTCAAAAAACTCCAATTGTTCACCCGATCGCTGCTGAATGGGAGGGCCGAGCAGGGAATCACCACTTTCGATTTTAAAATCCAGATTGGGCAGGGGCGGCGGAGTGTCGCCTTCATACTCCACGATAAGAGACAGCCAAAGACGAAGGCGCGCGATATTGACGGCGAAAATTTCCAGATCGGTGCCGTAGAGGTTGTTGTGAATAATTTCGAGTTTTCTTTTGTAAGCCGTTCTGCTGTCCAGCTGGGCCACATCGAAGAGAGCAGCCCGCAGATGGATGAGTTCCTGGAGCATGCCCAGAAGGTACGCACCGGAGCCGCAGGCCGGGTCGCAGACAGTGACGGCACGGAGGGCATCGAGCACTTCTTCGGCTCTGGATTTGATTTTTGAAGCGTCATAATCGTCCACAAACAGTTCCAGAGCCTCTTTGTCCACACCGGGTATGCGCGACTCCAGATACCCTTTGAGCGCTTCGTGGCACATGAAACTGACAATGGATTTGGGCGTATAGTAGCTGCCCGTGCTGTGTCGTCCCACAACCAATTCTTCAAAGACACGACCGAGCATCTCCGGATCAATTGCCACATCTTCATCAAAGGGCGTGGACTCCATGACCGTAAAATTGAATGCTGCAAAGAGCTTCTTGAAAATGGTTGAAAAGCACTCATCAGGAATATGGAGCTCCTTGTATTTGTCTACTTCATCTTTTTCGAAAAGGCCCCCGTTCAGAAAGGGTGTTTTTCCTATGAGTTTCTCCAATTTTTTCAACCGTGCCGGTGAGGTTCCGCTTTTTTCCAATACAGCCTTATCAGGTACAGTGCCGCTGTTTTGGAGCATGCTTTGGAGATCTGCGTAGTCTTTTTCCGACATGTCAGCATTGTGGGGCGTGTTCAAGGCCTCAAAAAACAGAGGCTCCAGTCGCTCCCGATAAAAATTGGGCGTTGATGTTGATTTGTTCTTTCGCGGAGCCTGATAGTTGTGCCAGAGTCTGTCGAAATAGCCGCCTTTTCCTTCAAGATTCAGCCAGCCTTTTTTGTCAATGAAGCTGAGGAAAAGAAGACGGTTGAAAAGCTGTTGGGTAAAGAGATGCAGTTGCTCTTCATTCTGGATACCCTGAACTCTGCTGCGTGTGAATTCAAAGACTTCTCTGAAGGTTTTATAGAAAGTATCGGTCACGGCCTGCACATCAAAAGCACGGTCGTGGGCTGCTTTGATCTGTGTATCATCGGCCTTCTCACCCAGGATTTCCAGATTGATTCCGGCCAGCTGCTCAACAACTGTGCGCATGGGTTGATTTGCCTGATCAATACGGAAACGGCGGATGAGACGGCGGTTTGTGGGGCTGTGTTCGGGGATGTTGACCAGATGCCATTGCGTCCCGTCGCTGTCTGTAACCAGAAAGAGGGCCCGGAGCGAAGGCTGATCCCGCAGGATCCGCTCTATGAGTTGCCGTTGTTCCGTAAGAAGAAGGCGGGGGTTGTTCAATTGCAACAAAATGATCTGAAAATTTTCTCCGCCACGGGCAATAATCATGGGGGCCTTTTGACCCACCGACAATTTTCTGAGAGCAGGTGTCCACCTGGAAACGGGAAGGGCATCATTGGCGTAGCTGTATCCCAGAGAATGACAAAAGAGATTGCGCGCTCTTTCGAGCAGATCAGGCTGGTATTTGTCTTTTTGATCAGCGGGCAGGCTTCTCAGAGTGCTTTCCAGAGAGAGCATCCAGGCCATATCCGCATGAAGTCGGGGTTTATGAATCCGTGCGCCGCCCTTTTGATGCATACAGCTTTTTTCCGGATCTCCGTCGACAAAGGACATCTTTTTGTTGATGGCATAGGCGATGGCTTCCTGTGACAGATCATCAGCCATTTTCTGTGCCAGAGCTGTAAACTCACTGCGCCGCTGCTGCAATTGCTCGTCGCCCACATTGCTGTAGATGATCGTGACAGTCTCTTCGGCAAGCTGACCGCTGGCCAGTACCCATCCGCCCTGAGCATCACTGGATGTGACACCACCGAACCATTGGGCCATTTGTTTTTTGATGGTGTCCACAGCCTGTTTTCGCAGGGAATCAGGAAGCTGCTCCCCGCATCGGCATTGTGTGGGCACATATATTTCGAGCATATGGGGAAGTACAAAAGTATCATCGGCCATGAGAGGGCCCTCCTTCTTTTACAAGTGTTTTCTATTATGCCTTTTCCGGGCTTCAAAAAGAAAAGAGTTGTTTTCTTTTCAGGCTTCCGGCGAGGCACGGCTCTTCAGCTTCGGGTTCAGGTATAGCTTGGCAGTTGCGTGGTTCTGACGGCAATTTTTTTCATCGTGTCGGCGCGGCCTGTATGAGTAATGGCTCCGTGAATTTCTATTTTGTCGGCCCGGACTTCCGTCATGTGTCTGGAGTAAGGATATCCGAAATAACCGTCGGTGATAATGACGATTTTCCGGGGCCGCTTTTCTCTTTTCATCTCCGCAACATGTTCCAGGATACAGTCCACATCGGTACCTCCGGTGGTTTCCAGTGCGCCTTTTGACAGGCCTTCTTTCGGAGCGGGAAAGACCTCTGTGCTGAAAAGGAAGATGCGGCCGAGTCCGGCTTTTTCCAGAGGAGCCAGAGCCCCGATGATCCAGGGGAGATCCACATTCATGGATCCGCTCACATCGAGATAAATATGGGCTCTGGCTCCCGGTCTTTTTCCTCTGCGCAGCACTGTGATGGTATCTTCAAAGATAAGAGGAGAATTGTGAAAGAGCATTTCTTTGGCAAATACCAGCCTGTCTCTCCATTGGGGGAGAACACTCTGGATGGACATGTCCACGTGGGTATGCCCGTCTGTGATGAAGGGTGTGGCCCGATGCTCGTAGATGCCGGCCCGGTGAAGGACATCCTGCAGAACCTGCAGGAATTTTGTGCGGGATTTTTTCTTGTCAACCTTCAATTGCTGTGGCGTTTGGAAACCGCGGAAGCTGCTTTGCTTTGCCATATCCTGATTCATTTCATAAGCGATAGAGGCCAGAAAGGGATCTTCCGCAACGGGAATGTCTTCGCCCTCTGAAGGGGATGCTTCATGATTTCCCAGAAGCCTGGTTCCGGTCATGGGGACTTTCTTTTCTTCCGCCTCTTTCAACAGTTCCAGAATGTCGTTATAGTTCACGGAACTTTTGACTGTGTAATACAAGTTATCACGGATCCTCTGTGTCTTTTTTACCAGGGACTGCGTGAGTGCCTTTCCCAGTCTTTCCCTTTCTATTTTCCGGGCTTTGGCGTCGGGCTTATCGGGCCATTGCGGCGGAGGCGTGAGAAGGAACTCGGGGAAAGAGGGCTCTTTATAGAAGCGCATGAAAAGACGGCTGTGCCTCCGTGTTCTCCAGCAGCGACACAGCCGGGCATTGATGACGGCATCAAAAGCGATGTTATGAGCCGGGCCTGTTTTGCCGAAGAGGGTCGTATGTCCGTAGAGGACATGGTGCAGCTCATGGAGCACAAGCATCATCAGCTCTTCTTCGAGCTTGCAGTATTCTTCTACGAAGACTCTGTTGAAGCGCAGGGCGATGGACGCTCTGCTGCTGGCGATGGCGGCTGTGGGAACAGTTTCCGACCATTCGAGGCTGGTGCATTTCAGAAAGGTCTCCATATAGAAAGTGCCCCAGGGAATGACGCGGACAATTCGCTCTTTCAGGTTTTGCAGCGCTTTTTTATCATCCGGATTGCAGGGTGGCTTTGCGACAAGGATTGTGGTCTTGCTCATGACAATGGCTTTCTTGCCCGTGGGCTGTTCATGCTTTTTCTTTTTTTGGGGTCTCGTTCCAATGCCACAGTGGATAAAGACCTTCACCTTGCAGTCGCTTGTCTGAAAAGGTGGGGCTCGTCCGCATGAGATGGCCGATGGAATAATCGGGGGAACGGTTTGCCTGATAGAAATCACCGTGGGTACGGGCGAGGATTCCCAGGCACAGGGGCGGATCACTTAGAAACTCCACTTCCGGTCTCTCCCCTATAGGGATACGCTCGTGGGACGCAGGATTATATTTCCAGGCATAGGCAAAACCTGTGAAGAATCGGGTTGCGCTTCTGTCCGCCGTCTTCCGGGTGACTTTCAGGCTTTTCAGCAGCGGCCAGATCTCATCGTCTTCGGAGAGTTTCGCTTTCGGAAGAAATTTCTTTGTGAAGTCACTCTGCCAGTCTTCAGGACTGTATTGCCTGGTCTGTTTTTTCGGATTCCAGATGCCGTGTCTGCTCAGAAGCAGATAGAGGGACAGGCATATGGTGTTTTCTGCTGGAACAATATAGACTTCTTTCAATACGGGTTTGGGTGAGGAGGGGCGACGTTTAAATTTAAATTCTTTGCCAGGACACATGATAATAATCTCCTTTGTGTTTGAGTTCAGTTATTTTCACCGGAAAGAGCCCGGGTAAATTTCTCGTAAAGTTCTTCGAAATATTTCTGCATGTCGATACGGCAATATCCATAGAAAACCATATGGTCGGCGGTGATGGCGGCCAGGTTGGCTTTATATCGGTTGAGATCGCTCTCTTTGGTACGGGCTCCCTGGTGTCTGCTTCTTTTCAGGTCGTCATAGAGGCGGGTGAGATGCGGGGGAGCTTCGAAGGGAAGCTGGACAAAACAATTTCTGAGATTGATTCCCAGAACTTCCAGTGCCGTATTGGTCAGGGTGATCTCCTTATGGGTGGCCAGATAAAATGCCAGGGCACAGCTTTGACCCTCTTCCAGATTCAGGCTGCGCAGAAAATTGATGAGCGTGTTACCCAGGATTTCTTCGGAAATTGTCTTGTGCATGGAGAGTGCTTTTTCAAGACGTTCACAGGGATCGGTAAAGCGAAGAAGTATGGCTTCGGCACCGGCTTCGCTGCCTTCCATGATTCTCCAGGCCTGAACATGAGAGGCCCGGATGGATATGGGCTCCGGCATGCTTCCTTCGGCCCGTTGAGGAATACTGTGCAGAAGAGCTGTCCAGCAACTGTCCATCATCCCGGGAGCCGGAATCCCTTTGATCTCCGCCAGTACTTCTTCAGCTGCGTGGTTGGCGAGAATATTGTCATGGAGCATGGTCATGCGCCGTGTGGAAAAGAGGATTTTCCGCTCGGCAAGCTGCTTGGCGAGGATGATGAGATAGAGCTCGATTTCCCGGAAACGCTGACTCTTCAAGGCCTCGTAGCGGGCCCGGACACGGTCCATGAGATCCTGCAGCGATATGGGGAAATCATGTTCTCCCGAGAACTGATCAGCAAGAATCGCCTGCTGCTCTTCCTCACTGAGCTTGTTCCAGGAGGGCACTTCCACAATGAAACCGAAACGATCGGCGAGGGCCGTGTCCAGAACTTCCGCACCGAAATAACCGGGGTTGTCATCGCTGTCGCTTTCCATGAAAGGAGGGTTCATGGCCGCCCAGCGGAAACGCAGTTTCTTGAGCTCCGTCCCCTGGATACGGCGTTCGTGGATGATGGGAAAGACTTTGTTCTGAAGGTCGGGGCGGGTGCGGTTGATTTCGTCCATGAACACCACTTCCGCATCCCAGATGGCTGTGGGCATGGAAATATAGTCGAGACGGGTACGCTCGGCGTTGGGGATGGGAATGCCCACGAGATCATCGTAGTTGATGAGGCTCGTGTTGTAGAAGCGGTATTCCAGATTGAGGGCCCGGGCGAGCTTTTCCAGGAAAAAGCTTTTGGCTGTGCCGTGAGTGCCGATGAGCAGCAGAGGTGTCTCTGTGACGAGCGAGGCGAGCAGAACTGATTCAAGATGGTCCCAGCCCTCCAGACCCAGAGGACGGGTAAGCAGAGCGCCATTGGCGGGACGCTCCATCCCTTCTTCAGAAGAAATTTTGGATTGTTGTGCCGTTTGGACTGACATGAGAGGAACTCCTTCGTGTTGTAATGCGCGTTGTGCGCGACCCTTGAAAAAATCAAAGCTCAGACAACAGACAAAAGGAGTTCATGTGAAGAGAGGAGGCACAAAAAAAGCCCCCTCAGGTTCTGCACATGGGGGGCTGGATTATCACAATCCAACGATCCCAGACATGGTTCCCGGAAAAACCGGGCTGGCAGTGGCACCCGCCGCTATGCGGGTTGCCCGAACAGTCATTGGGCCATATCCCTCGTGTTCGTCTGCATACCTGAGTATCAGCAAAGATTTAACTTTCTGAATGGAGTATAACACCTGAAAGAAGAAATGTCAAGGAGCTGACAGAAAATTTTTTGATCACGAAAATCACTGAGCACACTGAAAAATTAAAGACCTTGGGTCGCGCAGCCCTATCACCTATAACCTATTCCCTATCACCTATAACCTATACTCCCCCGCCGTCATTCCGGTTTTTTCACGACCCGGCCCGCCTATCAAAGTATTCAGCCACAACAACGCAAAAAACAGACGGTCATCCAGATTGGGAAGACTTTAAAAAGAATGGCTGCCTCTCTTGGTTTTTTAAAAGACATTGAAGCCTTCATCTGTCCCCGGGAATCGGTCGGATCGGTCGGATCAGTCGGATCGGACGGATGTGGGAGGGACTGGAGTCAGCGTCTGGGCTGAAATGGGCACGGCATGCCGTGCCCCTACACTTCTCGCACCTATTCCCTATCACCTATTCCCTATTCCCTATTCCCTATTCCCTATCACCTATCACCTATCACCTATTCCCTATCACCTATCACCTATCACCTATAACCTATTCCCTATCACCTATTCCCTATCACCTATAACACCCCTACTCCTGAGGTACCCAGCATTCAGGCACGGGCTTATCAGCCTCAAAGCGGTACGAACCACCGGACTCAACAAGATAGCGACCACGAACAGCCACTCTCATCGGCACAGATCCCGTCTGCCATCGCTCTGAATGGCTGTCAGCCTCTTCCTTGAAAATACGCATCCGCCTCTGGAAATCAGCAGGATGCCAACGACGCCCCTCGGGATCAGCAGGTACCCCTCGCAGATAAGGATAGCCCTGGTTATAGCTGAGATCTTCGGGCATGGCCCAGACATTTGTAAAATCCCAGCCCTCATAATTCGTCTCGGCACCGGCTCCGCTCATCTCATCCAGATTCCGGGCGCCAAGCGACGCATGGCCAGAATGGCCGGTCGTCTGGATATTCCAATAGGAATCACTGACCGTACAGCCGTCGGATACTCCGATGAAGGCTCCGACGTCTTGGGAACCCGGGTCAAAAGCCTCTACCCGACTCAGCACATAGCAGTATTTCACAGTACCGCCTTCCCCATGGCCCAGAAGACCACCGGCCCTGTCTCCGGCATAAGTGGCGGAGGTCGCATAGCCCTGGCTGAGGGTAAATGACTTGCCAAATCCGATGAGACCGCCCGCATCGTTGAAGGTACTGTTGACCGATCCGCCGCTCCAGACAGAGCGCATGGTACTGTTTTCAAAGTAACCGGCTATTCCACCGGCTCCATAATCATTGGCAATGACAACGCCATGACAGGAACTGTTTTCAATCAGGCTGGTCGCATCCACATAACCCGCCAATCCACCTGTATGCCTTTCGCCTTCCACAACAGCATTGACAACAGTGCAGTCCAGAATATCCCCATTACTGAGATAGCCCACAAGACCGCCAACCTGATGCCGGCCGACAATTTCCAGGGTGTCCACATGAAGATTGCTGATACGCCCCTTTGACTCCACCCTGCCGAAAAGTCCGAGCCTGTCGCCTTTACTGCTGTCTGTATCAACATTGAGGGAAATATTGCGCATCACATGGCCGGCACCGTCGAAGACACCTGTGAAGGCTCTGGTGGAATCACCGACAGGCGTGAAACTCTGGTCTGTGAAATCGAGATCGCCCATCAATTCAAAATGGCGACTCCAGTCGGTCCGGTTGGAAGCGAACCTCGCCCAATCCGAAGCATGCAAGAGCTTATAAGGACTCTCCGCCGTGCCGAATCCGCCCGCATATCTTTCGCCCTCTTTTCTGAAGACAGGATAGCCGTCATTCTCCTCATCAAAATCCAGTCGCCAGTCCGTATCAAAGTCCCAGCCCACCAGGCTTTCCTTTCCCTGGGGGAAACGCATGGATTCACTGCTGAGGCCTTCCCCGCCTGCACTGGAGCTGAGTCCCGTCGTGTCCTTATCCCAATAGCAATCAGTCACCGTGGCCGAATCAAGTGACGCAACAAAACCAGCCGCTACTGTACCACTTGTCTGACCCGTGGCATAACAATGTTTCACTCGGGTATCCCGGTCAACCACACCGGCAAATCCACCGGTCACGGTCTGGCCGGTCACGGCACCACGGGCATAACACAGACTGAAATCTGAATCCGAAGCGATACCGACAAAGCCGCCCGTATTGCTTTCACCTGTCACAGTGCCCCGGGCATAACATTTTTGAAGATCACGCTCCTGATAAAAAGTACCGGCAAAGCCGCCCGTGTTCTCTTCACCTGTCACAGCGCCCAGAGCAAAACAAGTTCTCAGTTTATTTTCAAGACCGCTGTAGCCGCTAAAGCCGCCGACATTCTTCCGGCCCTCTGCAGAGCCTTCGGCATGGCAGCCTTCCAGTTCGCTGTCGTCCAAGAGATAACCTGCGAAACCGCCTGTGTCGTCGCGCCCCCGCACCTCTCCTGTGGCATGGCTGTTTTTAAGAACAATATATTCACGGATCATTCCGGAAAAACCACCCGTTGAATCGCCTGACGCTTCCACATCACCTTCAGCAAAACAGTCTTCTACCAGGGCATAGTATGCCAGCTCGCCACTGAAGCCACCCGTTGACATCTTCCCGGTGACCCCGCCCGTGGCGTAACAGTCTTTGACGGTACTGTTTTCACCAAAAGTGCCCACAAAACCGCCCGTATCACTGTCACCGTCCACAGAGCCTTCCGCATAGCTTCCAGACAGCTCGCAGTTGTCAACGATAGTGCCTGCAAAACCGCCCGTATAGGTGACACCCTCCGTCGCTCCCGTGGCGTAACAGTCTTTGACAGTACACAGATCATTCACGTTGCCACCAAAGCCGCCCGTGTTTTTTTCACCTGTCACAGCGCCCAGAGCATAACAGTCTTCCGCTTCCGTGTAATTGCGTAATACGCCGCCAAAGCCGCCCGTGTTTTCTTCACCTGTCACAGCGCCCAGAGCATGGCACCGGGTAAATGTGTTCGACGATCCACTGAAGCCTGTAAAACCGCCCACATTATTCTTGCCTTCCACGGAGCCTTCGGCATGACAGTCATTGATGAAAACGTCTTCCATCGCATAGCCCATAAAACCACCTGTGAAACTGCTTCCAACGACATCACCCAAAGCATGGCAGTTGTTGAGGGTAATCTCTTCATGAACATAAGCGACAAAACCGCCCGTATTCTCGCCGCCTTCCACAGAGCCTTCAGCAAAACAGTCTTCTATGAGGCACTCCACAGCGATATCACCACTGAAACCACCTGTAGCGGCGTATCCGCTCACATCGCCCGTGGCGGAGCAGTTGCTGACCCTGCTGTTGTCGCCTATGGCACCGGCAAAACCGCCCATGCAATAAGGTGAAGACCCATGTCCCTTCACATCGCCGTCGCTGTCGCAGTCTTCTATCAGACTTTGAAGTGCCGATCCGACAAAGCCGCCGCCATACTGGTTGGCTGTCGTTTCCGCTGAAGCGCTGCTGGCCTTTGCCGTGCTCGACCTCAAATCTCCAACCAGTCCGCCCACAAAACGCACGCCCTGAACTGAGCCACTGGTAAAGCAACGGTCCACGAGACCACCGGCATCCAAACGGCCGATAAGTCCGCCAGCCCCATCGCCGTCACAAGTCACGGATCCGAGGGCATAGCTCCCTGTCACCTTACTGTTCAATACGGAGCCGACAATTCCACCGGCATTGTTGCCCGACGATTTCACATTCGCCGTGCTGTTGCATTCTTCCACCCTGCTCTCGCCGGAAGCCAGACCGACGATGCCGCCTATGGCATTGCCGCCCTGCACAACACCCGTAAAAGAGCAGTCGGTCACCGTGGCACCGCTGAGTGAGCCCACGATACCGCCCACATTATCCTTACCGTAAATGCCGAAGTCTTCCAGATGAAAACCGGTGATTACAGCAGATCCCTGCACCACCGGGAAAAGGCCCAGTGCCGGTGCGGTCTTATCCGTAATGGTGCCGTTCCTGAAGACATGGCCTCCGCCATCCAGCTTGCCTTGAAAGACATCCAGTGGCTGAGAAGCATTGCCCAGAGGAGGCACTTCACTTCCGTCAAAATCGATATCGGATGTTACCTGAAACTGGTTACCCCAATGCGCCCGGGTTCTGGTCAGCACGAGCCAGTCCATAGCCTTACCGATAAGGTAGGGATCCGCTTCCGTACCGCGGCCGCCACTGTAACCCGGTGAAGGTTCAAAAATACGATCCTGCAACTGGGGATAGCCGTCATTGCTCAGACCCCAGATATCATGCATCCAGACACCGTCAAAATCCCAACTCTGCCATTTTTCCGGGTCCGCATATGGCCACTGCATCTGGGCCGTGGACAATCCCTGATTCGTATTCAGACCGTTGCCCCAGTTCTGGCCGGTGGCCTCTGTGTCCCAATAAACGGTCGCACCAGTAGTGCTTTCCGAGCTTCCCATAATTCCGCCTGCTGTACCATCCGCCAGAACCCGGGCCCGTGAATAGGAGTACGTGAGCTGACTGTCTTTCAGCGTACCGGCCATACCGCCCACCCGTGTCGTACCCTGAACGGAACCGGCACTGTAGGAATTGGACACGGCGGCCCGCTGGCCCTCGCCGATGAGACCGCCTGTCTTCTCCGTACCTGTCACCGCAGCTGTGGAAGAAGACCTGGAAATAGGTTGCATGCTGGTGGCCAGAAAACGACCTGCAAGACCGCCTGTATTCTCTCCTCTTCCCGTCACTTCGCCATCGACATGACAAAGCTCAATCTCCGTATTATAGGCCACGCCAATGAGACCGCCCACATTTCCATCGCCTTCAACAATGGCATTGACTCGGCAGCCCTCGGCTTTGCCATTATATAGAGAACCACACAGTCCCCCGGCTCTGTCCTCTGAACCGCTGACGGTGCCACGAAAAGTGCTGTAGCGGACAGTGCCTTCATGAAAACCTGAAAGACCGCCCACATTGTATTCCGCCGAAACCTGGCCGCTCACTTGACAATTACTGATCATTCCCTCCATCTCACCGGCCAGGATCCCTGCATAGCTCTGCCCTGTCACGGAAAAATTTTCCACAACGAGATCATGGATCTTGCCTGTAAGCACGCCATCGCCCGATACATTACCAAATATACCGACATATTCTTCTTCAGGCAGATCGATATTACCATTGCTCAGCTTGTGACCTCCGCCATCGAAAACGCCTGTAAAGTATTCATCGTCATTGCCCACCCGGGAAAGATAATGACCCTCGAAATCCAGATCAGCCGTCAGCTCGAAATACTTGGCCTGCCAATCGTCCTGGCTGGCCATGAGCTGAATCCAGTCATCCAGATCCGAAATCAGATAGGGATCACTCTGAACACCACTGCCGCCACTGTACCTGGTCATGAAATGCAGAAAAACAGGGGGAATAGGATAGCCGTTATTCCTCTGAGACAAGAGACCACCCACCCAGTCCGCTGTGCTCGGAGTGAAGTCCCAGAATTCATAGGTATCCGGCGCATAATGGTAGGTCATGGCTTCTGTCGTCCGGCCTTCACCACCGCCGGCTGTCTGTCCCGAGGTCTCCATATTCCAATAGCAACGGGTAACCCAATCGTAAGGAGGCGCAAGAGCAAAGAGATTGGAGCCCGTGCCACTTACAGCGCCTGTGCTGTAGCAGTAGTCAATCCGTGGAAGGGAGCCGGTCAGATTGCCCACCAGACCACCAGCGAAATCATCCGCCCATACCGCTGCATGGGAAAAGCTTTTTCCCACAAGACTCCCGTCATTGCTTCCCACCAATCCCCCCACATACTGCGAGCCAGCCACGCTTCCGCTCGTGTAGCATTGATCAACCCATATATCCCTGGCGTAGCCAAGAAGTCCGCCCACATGGGAGCCTCCCTGCACATCCACATTTTCCACACCCAAGCTTTTGATAACACTGCTGTCTTGCACTTTGCTGAACAGCCCGCAGTGATCATCTCCTCTGATCCTCGCATTACGGATTCTGTGGCCCTGGCCATCAAAAAAGAGATTTGAAATGCCGCCTGTGACGCTTCCCGCTGGATTCAGATCCAGACCAGACAGATCAATATCCGCCACCACAATGAATTCTTTATTGTCCAGCTCATAGGAAGAAGAGAACTTGAGCCAGTCCCAGGAGGCCGCGATCACATAAGGATCGGATGAAGTCCCGGAACCGCCGCTGTAATTGGAGCTTGAAGTGCTCTGATAGGGATATCCGTCGTTGACAGTGCCTGCAGGGTCGCTGGTCCACTGGGCGCCCCAACCGGCATAGACAAAAAAACCAAAGGGAAAAACCATTTGTCCAGCCGGAAATCCTTCACCGCCTGCACTCACAGACTGACCGCTCGTGTCTTTATCCCAGTAGGAATTTACAACTTCTCCGCCCGTGGATACACCGATCAGACCGCCGGACCGAGCGGGCTGACCGGAAACAGACCCGGCTGCATAACAGTTTTTGATCGTACCACCCGAAACAGTACCCACCAGACCGCCCGCTGAACCACTGGCTGTGACAGTATTTCTCGCATAGCAATCCTCAATGGTGCCGCCACGCATCTCGGCCACCAGACCCCCGGCAATGGTACTGCCTGAAACGTCAGCATAGACAGTCCCGAAATTCTTGATGACAGCTCCTTCGCTGATCACGCCGAAAAGACCGGAGTGAGTGCCCTGAAAAGCTCCATACCAGCACCTGAAATGATTGCCGTCCAGAGTTCCTGTAAAAGGCGTGGTCGTATTGCCGATCACATCGATGGTGCCGGAAAAATCAATATCCTGCGTCATCTTGAAATGCTTGGCCCAATCACCGGGAGTTTCGGACATCTCAGCCCAGTCCACTTCATTCGCCAGAAGGAAGGGGTTGACAGCCGATCCTGTACCACCTGAATATCCATGAGCGGCAAGCGGACTCACCAGAGCGGCAAAAAGGGAAAGAAGAAAAAGGCGGGTGGACAGGGACTTGAACATATATCTACTCCACGGGTCTGAATTCATGGACAACGACAAGAGGAAAAAGAAGATGGGAGCACTTGTTGGAAAAACAGTGATTCTCCTGAATCGGCTGTCTTCAATTTCCTTTTACCAGTCAAAATACGACCTGGTAAGTATACCAAATTATTGACTAAATGCGGGCATATTGAAAATAGCGAAATTAATGGTTTTTGTGCAGGAAAAGACAAAAAGGGGTGTTGTAGATGCTAAATACCAGAGTGCGGCTGACCAGGCTCTTTTTACTGTTGAGTCGCAGCCAAATGTTGTTTTTTATTACAGGGGCACACTACATTTTTCTGCGCCAGACACTTCCGGAAAGCAGTACACCCAGAGACAAGGATATCAGCAGCCAGTCGGCCAGAAGATCCTTGGTTGCACCCTGCAAGTTCTTGGATCCACACCCACAACCCGGATCTTTAGCGGCATCGCCGTCACCCTCCCCATCGCCTTCACCTTCTACAGGCTCAACCTCACCTTCCACAGGCGCAACTTCACCTTCCACAGGCACGACCTCACCTTCTACGGGCACGACCTCACCTTCCACGGGCACGACCTCACCTTCCACGAGCGCAACTTCACCTTCTACGAGCACGACCTCACCTTCCACAGACTCAACTTCACCTTCAGTGCTTCCTGGAATATATTCATATGCCCCCATGTCAACGTCCGCTCCCCATGGTCGGAGCGTCTCCACCATATCCCTTTCAGGAGCCCCTTCAGAAGTCCCGGCATCTATGCAGGGAGATTCGGCAGATAGTCTCAGGTCTGCGGGAGCATTCACAAAGAGCGGATCGGCATCAATATTGCCTGTACCCTCATAACCGCCTTGGATACAACTGTAACTTACGGTTGGGACACTGTTCTCATCCTCATTGAAAATTTCTTGAGTTTTGTTCTCCCACAAAATGCAGTTCGTCACTGTTGGCGAGGAGTTATCATTATATATCCCGCCACCCCACTCCTTAGCCGTATTTTCCGTAAAGCTGCAGTTCGTCATGATCGGCGAGGAATTGAAGTTATATATCCCGCCACCCCACTCCTTAGCCGTATTTCCGTGAAAAGTGCAGTTCGTAATCGTCGGCGAAGAATTGAAGAGATATATCCCGCCACCCCACGCATAAGCCGTATTTCCCGTAAAGCTGCAGTTCGTCACTGTCGGCGAGGAGTCTACGTTAAACATCCCGCCGCCTTGAACAGCCGTATTTTCCGTAAAGCTGCAGTTCGTAATCGTCGGCGAAGAATTTTGGTTATATATCCCGCCAGCTACCTCGGCCGTATTTCCGTGAAAAGTGCAGTTCGTAATCGTCGGCGAAGAATTGGAGTTTACCACCCCTCCGCCCGACGTGTCAGCCGTATTT
>JAAYJV010000035.1 GCA_012522755.1 Candidatus Hydrogenedens sp. | reverse complement strand
GTTCTCTTGAGGTTCAGATGGGCATTGGGAAGACATCAGCCCTTCCCCTCTTCTTTCTTCTTGAACCGACCTGTCCTACCTGACTTCGTGGTTAGAAAAAAGCATCATCTGGTTGCGGCTGTGCTGCGCTGTGTCCTCTGTGTCTCTGTGGTGAAAAAGAAAGGGATAATCTGGTTGCGGCTGTGCTGTATATGGATGGTCATGTGGCCTTTTTGCGTTACGTGTCCACCGGTGCGGAAGGCTGCTGCAATCTGGGCAACAGTTTCCCGGTCAATGGCGGCGGCTTGCTCATTCATGAGGCGACACACAGCCATGATCTGCACCATCATCATTGATTGTTCTCTTGGTAAATCGGTGTTTATGCAACTTTTACCAGTGAAATAGCATATACTTAGAGATATACAAAGTTTAAAGACAGGGTGGCTGTCCCGGCCCTGAGGGTTTGCCCTGTGCTCTTTTGCTTTACAGCCCGGTTTTGGCCACTTTGCAATTTTCATCCGCCATCAGGAGATCAGTTTCATGTTTCGAATCTTCTTTGTATTCAGCCTCCTTCTTCTTGCCGGCCCTGTCCTGATCTGGGCGCAGCCCGCTCTGGAGATCGAAGGGGCCGGAAGTCAGCCCGTCGTTAAAGCAGCCGACACGATCACGCTCATGATGATGATTGAACAGGGCGGCGTCATCCTCTGGATCATCATGGGTCTGGGATTTGTCGCACTGGTCCTCACCTTGTATCTGCTGGTGACGGTCAGTCCGCGCCGGGAAGCGCCGGCTGCTCTCGTCAAGCGGGCCCTGGCTCAGATCCAGGCTGGCGAGATACAGGGCGCCTATCATATGTGCCTGGAACGCGAAGAGTTTCTGGCCCGTGTTCTGGCCGCCGGCATCAAGCTTGCCGGTCATGATCGTTTCAGAATTCAGGATGCCATGGAGAGCGAAGGGGAGCGCATGGCCGCAGCTCTCTGGCAACGGATCACCTATCTGAACAATATCGCCATGATCGCCCCTCTCCTGGGTCTCCTCGGTACCGTATGGGGAATGATGCGTGCCTTCAGCGCCATCGCTCTCGACAGTGCCCAGGTCAAAGGCATCACCATGGCCTACAGTGTATCCCAGGCCATGATCACCACGGCGGGCGGTCTTGCACTGGCCATACCGGCCATGACGATTTATTTTCTTCTTCGCGGACGGGTGTTGCGTATCATCGCTGAAGTGGAAGCACGTTCCGCGGAATTCATTGAAGTGCTTGCCGAGGAGAAAGAAGAATGAAAATCCGACACAAGTTTCAGGAAGAAACTGACACCATCCCCATGGCGCCTTTGATTGACATTGTTTTCCTCACGCTGATTTTCTTCATGGTCACCACCGTATACGCCACTCTGGAAAGTGAAGTGGATATACAGCTTCCCACAGCCGATACAGCCCAGCAGGGCGAGCGTGCCCAGGGTGAAATATTCATCAACCTGCGCAAAGACGGCACCATTATTGTCAACGAACGGATCATGTCGCTGGACTTGTTGCAACAGACTCTGGACCGTGTGGCCGCCTATTTTCCCGGTGGCGCTGTGATTATCCGCGGTGACAGTGCGGCCCATCTGGGGGTGGCCATTGATATTCTCGATTGCTGCCGCAAGGCGGATATTCAGAATGTCGCCTTTGCCGCTCTGCCTGTTGAAGAGAAGGAGGAACCATGACAGCCTTCCGGATTGCTGGCTGGCTATCAGACAAAGGGAATATGCTCTTCCTTTCTCTGATTTTCAGTGTGCTCTTCTTTTCACAGAGTTTTGTCTTCGCCGCTGATGAGCAGCTCGATTTCGCCAATGGCCTTTTCCATCGCGGCTTTTATAAAGAGGCTCTGGACGAGTATCAGCGCTGGCTCGACGCAAGTCCCGCGGCGGACAATGCCCATATCGCCTGGCTGCGCCTGGGACGCTGTGCCATGGCGTTGAATGACCATGAGCAGGCTGTCCGTGCTTTTGAGCAGGCGGCCCAGATGGCTGAGGGAAAAGAAGAGCGTGGGGAAGCCTGGACCAGTGCCGGAGAAGCCTTGTTTTTCCAGGGAGATTATCAGGGAGCAATCGGCTGGCTGGAAAAAGCCGGCTCAGAGACACTGACACCGGAAGGGCGGAGCAGAGCACTCTTTTATCTGGGTCGTGCCAAAATGGAGGCGGGTGATCTCCTCGATGCGGCCGCCAGTCTGTCAACACTCATCAAAGAACTCCCGGACAGCACACTCATTCCCTTTGCCCATTATCATCTGGCTTTTGTACGCGTGAAACTGGATTCTGTGGAAGAAGGAGCCAAAGAATTTTCCGCTGTGGCCAATCTTCCCCAGGCCGATGAATCCCTGCGCATGGAAAGCCGTTTTCGCGCGGCGGAACTCTACGATAAACTGGGCTGGACCGATGCGGCTCTGGGTGCCTATGAAATGCTGCGCCGTGATTTCCCTGATTCGGACTACGCGCGCCGTGCCGATTATGGTTATGCCTGGGCGCTTTATCACAGTGCCCGTTATGAGGAGTCGCTGGCGGCCGTCAGTGCTTTTCTCACCAGTCATGGAGATTCTGCGCAGGCACCGGGGATGCGCTATCTTCAGGGCAACAACTTGCAACAGCTGCGACGCCATGAAGAAGCCATCCAAAGTTATGAGCGTCTGCGTCAGGATGCGCCCGACTCCGCCTTCGCCATACACGGACTTTATAAAAGTGCCTGGGCCCGGCAGGCGCTGGGGCAGGTCTCTGAAGCGCGGGAGGCGGCCGAGGCTTATCTTGCCGCCGGAGGTGACGGTGCTTATACAGGAGAGATCACTTATCTCCTGGGCATTCTGCATATCAGCGAAGGCGATTACGAAGAGGCTTTGGACGCCTTCGGCAAAGCCATTGTCGAGTCGCCGGACAGCGAATTTACGGCGGATGCTCTTTTCAAATCAGCGGAATGTTATGCCCATCTCGGACTGCGCGATGAAGCGGCCCGTCATTTTGAAGAGTTTGCACGCCGTTATCCGGATCACAGTCTGACCGAACAGGCCATGCTCCGTTCGGGTGATGCCCGCTTCACGGCTCAGGATTTTGCACAGGCCATTGAGAATTACAAAAAGATTCTGGAGAATCCACAGGATGCCGCTCTGGAAGAGGAAGCTCTTTTCCGCCTGGCCGTAACCTGTCACAACAGCAAATCCTATGAGGAAAGTGTGGATGCTTTCCGGCGTCTTCTGGACAAATTCGGGGAAGGCCGCTACGGGGGCGAGGCTGCTTTTCGCATTGCGGAATATGAACTCACCCACAGCCAGGATCCCTTGAAGGCACTGGAGTTCTATGAAAAAGCTCTGAGCCACGAGCCCGATCCGGAAACCGGCTTTCAGGTACTGCAAGGCATGGCGGCTGCCCGCTATGCCCAAAAAGATTATGAGAAAGCGGGAGAGCTTATTCTCCGCCTGGTCCGCGAACATCCCCATACGCCCCTGAAAGAGGACAGCTATCTCTGGAGCGGCCAGTGGTTTGAAAAAGAACAACGGTACGGCGAAGCGGCGGAAGTGTTTCAGGCTCTGCTGAAAGCCAATCCCGACCACGGTGAGAAGGCGACTGTTCTGTTCTTTCTGGCCCAGTGTCTGGAAAAAGAAGAGAAGATTCAGGAGGCCACAGCGACCTATCGTCTGGCTCTCGAAGCGGGTATCGGAGAAGACCAGGAATCTGAGTTGCTCTTCCGCCTGGGAGCGCTCTACGAAAAAGCGGGAGATAAAACGGCCGCCCGCGAGATGTTCGAAAAAGCCGCCAATCTGGACAGTGGCGAAAGTGCAGCCCGGGCGCGCTTCCATCTGGCTGAGCTCTTTGAAAAGGAAGAAGCCTTTGAAGAAGCCGCCAGAAACTACATGCGCCTGGCCATTCTCTTCGTGCATAAGGATCTGTCACCTGAGGCCCTGTGGCGTGCGGGCAATTGTTATCTGAAAATGGATCAGTCCGATCAGGCTCAGAGTGTGTTTGAAGAATTACAAGCCGATTATCCCGATTCACCCTTTGCCGCCCAGGCGAAGGAACTGTTGAAAGAAGGAATCAAAAAAGAGAGTACCCCGGAATAAGCATGGTCAGCCGCAGAACAATACTGGTGTTATCCATCATCATCGCTTTGGCGCTCCACATACTCTTTTTGTGGATGGCGCCCTGGATCACCATGCTTGAAAGTGACCGGCTCGCCCATCGTATTTCAACACGTTTTCATGTGGCCTATCTGGATCAGCCGCCACCGGCTCCCCGTAAAGCGCCTGCAAGCCAGCGCGCAGCCCTGTCTCCGGGAAAGGTGGAGTCGCAGGTGGGCGAAGATCCGGGCCTGCTCCCCATTGAAGACACCACAACGGCGCCTCCTGTGGATACGCCGCATCTGGCTCAGCGCATCGGTGAGAATCTTGAAGCGCGCAGCTATGATGTGGAGCCGGAGCCGGAGCGTATCAATAAAATGGATGCCCGTATTCTGGAGATTGCCCAGGACAAAGCCCGTCAGAATATTGATGTGGTCCGTCGCCTCGTCCGTCCCAGCCCGGAGATCACCCTGTCCGGAGGCGATCTGCCCGCTTTGCGCAGTCCTGATGTCTCTCCCGAAGATATTTCGCTGGAGCCCGCCCGTTTGGGTGCCGGACTGCTGGCACAGGTCATTCTCGTGGGCGATGAAGATCCCGGCGAGGGAGTGGAAGAGAAGCCTTTTGTGGAGGAGGTGGCTTTTACTGCTCCGGTTGAAGAGCAGCCTGCTGTTCCTGAAATGGAAAAAGAGATTGTGGCCGCACCCATCATCCGGGAACAACAACAGCTCCGCGAAGAAAGCCCCTTTGTCTTTCTGGATGATCTGGTGGATTTCAAGCTGGAAAGCTATGTGGAGTCTCCTGCGATGCCCGGCTATTTCCGCTTGAGTATTCATCCCAAAGCGGGCAGCGAGCTTGAAGCTCTGCCCAAAGATGTGACCATCATTCTCGATGGCTCCCGAAGCATGCAGCACAGGAAACTGGAACTCGCCGCCCGTGGCATTGCCGATGCACTCCCTTCCCTGCGGCCCCAGGATCGGCTGAATATTTATCTCTTCCGTGATACAGTCGTATCTTTCCGGGGCGAGCCTTTCTATGCCACAGCGGAGAATATTGAGGCGGCCCAGACTTTCCTCCGTTCTGTGGAAGCCCAGGGTCAGACCGATTTATACAAGGCCATGCAGTTTCTGTCCACCATGGAATCGCGGCCCAATCAGCCCAGTATCGTCTTTGTCGTGAGCGATGGCCGCCCCACCGTGGGTATTCAGGATACGCGAACCATTATCAACACCACGGCCAATGACAATGCCCTGCGCAACAGCATTTTCACCTATGGTGCCGGGAATACGGTGGACAGTTATATGCTCGCCCTTCTCGCCTATCGCAACAAGGGCGAGGCCTTTGTATCGCCACGGATACAGGACAGCCAGAGCGATGTGAAATCCTGGCTTCTTCGCCTCAATGATCCTCTTCTGGCCGGTCTGCAGGCTGATTTTGGCGGCATTTTCAAAGAGGAGAGCTATCCCCGGGCCGTGCCGGACTTTTTCAAAGATAAACCCATCGTTCTTTATGGACGTTTCGCACCGGGAGAAAGCGACACTTTCGCCTTGCGCATTACAGGCAGAGCGGGGGTTGAAAACAAGGAAATGATCTTCCGCGCACGCTTCTCCGACGCACAGTCCGGCGGCCGGGAAATCGCCCAGGGCTGGGCCTTTGAAAAAGCTTATCATCTCATCGGGGAAATGTCGCACAGAGGCGAAACAGCGGAAACCATTGAAGCCATCCGCAGTTTGTCCCGGGAATATGCCATCCGCACTATTTATGATGAATAAGGAAGAGGTTTTTTAACCCGGAGACACAGCGCAGCTGTGCTGTGCTCTTCGTCACTTCGTGGTCAGTCGTCTTTTTATCACCACAGCCAAAAATTCCACTCCAGCCAATCGCTCAGAAGTTCCTTCGGAACAACCCAGTTTTTCTTGCCACAACCCCCGCTTTTATCAGACGGCCCGGGACCCGGTCGCTCCCCTTCGTTGGGGTCGGTTGGATCAACAGGGTCAGTGGGATCCGGTTTTTCACCTTCATCATTGCCGCCATCTTCGCCTTCACCCTCGGGATAGGGCTCGCCCTCGTCGGGATTATCAGACAAGGCTCGGCTGCGGATACGCCAGTAATACCGCTTCCCATCCCGGGGCAGGGCCGCATACTGCCACTCCGTGCCCGTGAGCCTGTCGGCTTTGGCGATAATCCGGGTAAAGGCTGCATCGCCTGCAACCTCGATCTGCGCCCAATGCCCCGCTTCCAGAGGCTCCCATTTGACGGTCAACACTTGCCCGGAAATGACAGCCCCCTCGGCAGGCTCCAATACCACCGGAGCCTGAAGAGCGAAAGTCACTGAAGACAGAAAGAGCAGTGTACAGAAAATCAATAATGGATTACGCATGGGGCGGCCTCAGTTTTCAAAATCTTCGCGGTAATACATAGCACAAACATTGTCCAGATTAATGCGCTGGAGGTATCGGTATTGCCCACTCTCGCTAGTGTAACCTTGTAGCGTTATCCATTTCCCTTGCTGCTCTATTACAAAGCCAACTGCAAAATTATCGCCGTGCTGGTTCGTTGTGTTTGCTTGGTGCTTACGGGTCTTTCCGTCCGTCGTATGAAATTCGTATGCTATATTTTTGTCCAGTTGTGGATATTCCTCTGCCCTTTGGTCGGCGCTGATAAAGGATCTGGCGATCCAGTCGCTGTTGATGATCTGGCCATAGCCGCCTGTGATGGCAATGAAGAGTGCCAGAGCCAGAAGGAAGATAAATACGCGTTGCATCATGATTGTTTCCCTTTCAAAGGTTGAGCCATAGAACAGTGAATAGAATAATTTCATTTTAAAGCAAAGGAGGTTAAAAAGCAAGAAGAGGGGAAAGTTTGTTTAACCAGATTGTCAGGGTGTGTGCAAAGGTTCAGAAAAGCCGCAGAGACTTACCTGGGAACGCCAATTTCCACATTGGCAGACAGCGTATTATGACCCGGAGAAGTTATAAACCTGATTGCGGCATGATATCTCTTTTTCCTTAAAACAAATCCATTACTGAGAAAACTTTCCGGCAGAGGATGAACATATCGTGGGAGCGCCAATGTCCTCATTGGCAGACAGCGGATTAAGACATTGATATTTTGTAAACAGCGATTCGGCAACAGGTCTTTTTAATAATCATAAAAATAAAGCCTTTGTAAACTCTGAGTCTTTGTTATCCCGGCAAATGCTTACATGAGTCACGGTCTTTTTCCGGGTGTCCTGCCAATGTGGAAATTGGCGTTCCCAGGTAAGTACCAGACGGCTTTGTGCCCGTGTCGAGAAGATAGACTAACGCAACGGCGACACACAATACTGAGGAAGGCGGTCATACTGCTTAAAGTCTCCCAATCTGGATACCGGTCATTTTTTGCGTTGTTGTGGCTG
>JAAYJV010000004.1 GCA_012522755.1 Candidatus Hydrogenedens sp. | reverse complement strand
CGCTGTGTGCCAATGTGGAAATTGGCGTTCCCAGGAAGCATGACTCTTGGCACAAGAATATCTCAAAGTCTTTACGTAATATCGAGCAACATTCTTTCAGCCCTCTCCGATCCGTCCCATCACCAATGACCCGAACTTGAAAAACGACCCTCAAACCGGGTATATATATTACAGGATTGATCGCTAACCTGATTTATATATTACAGGATTGATCTATGCTGGACATATTAAAAAATATCATTTTGGATTTTCAGGAGAGCCCACTGGAAACGGGAATACGGCGACGCATGAAACTTGAGCCGGTTCGTGGAAAAGCAGCAGTCTGCATCGGAGTGCGCCGCAGTGGCAAATCAACCTATATGTATCAGCGCATTCAGGGGCTCATTGACAACGGTGTTCCAAGACAAAACATTCTCTATCTCAACTTCTTTGACGACCGACTCCACAATCTGCGGCACGAGGGACTCGGCATCATAACAGAAGCCTATTACTCGCTGTATCCCGAGAAAAAGAATAAAGAAACTGTCTATTGTTTTTTTGATGAGATTCAGACTGCTCCAGGATGGGAGCCCTTTGTTGACCGTATCATGCGTACGGAGAAGTGCGAAGTATATCTGACAGGGTCCTCCGCCCGGATGCTATCAAAAGAAATCGCTACACAGATGCGGGGACGTGCCCTTTCCTGGGAGATCTTTCCCTTCTCTTTCCGCGAGTTTCTGGACAGCAAAGGAATGGCGAGTGAAGGTCCTCTGTCAAGCAGAAAACAGCTTCTCGTGCAAAAGGCCTTTGAAGAGTATTGGCAAAGGGGCGGATTTCCCGAAGTCCTCGGTCTTGGTGAAGATCTGCGAATCAAGATTCATCAGGAGTACCTCAACGCTGTTCTTTTTCATGATCTTGTCGAACGCCATGATATAGCGCATCCCAAAGCCATCAGTGATCTGGCGCACTGGATGCTTGATAACACTGCTTCGCTCTATTCTGTAAATCGATTGACGGGATACTTGAAATCGCTTGGTCATAATGCTCCGAGAGCAGCCATATCCAATTATGTAGCCTGGTTTGAAGATGCCTACTTTTTCTTCTCCGTGCGGATTTACGATGCATCGCTGGCACGGAGCAACACCAATCCCAAAAAGGTTTATTGTATTGACCACGCTTTGGTTACCTCCACCTCTTCGGGTATTCTGATCAACTCGGGACATCTTCTTGAGAATCTGGTATTCATTGCCTTGCGCCGTGTCTATCCGGAAGTGTTTTATTATAAAACGAAAAAAGGCCGGGAAGTTGATTTCATCGTCCCCGTGCAGCGACGCTTACCGTTGCTTGTGCAGGTATGCGAATCGCTCGCACAACCTCAGACAAGACAAAGGGAACTTGCTGCTCTGGAAGATGCCATGGAGGAGTCGGGGCTCAAAGAGGGCGTGATCGTAACCAGAAACGAAGAGGAAACTTTCAGGACAGATACAGGAACAATCAGAATTATTCCGATCTGGCGTTTTTTGCTTGATCTTCCCGATTAATTTGATTCTGCATCCATGTTCTTTATCTGATGACAAGTAAAAAAAGACCCGGCACAATACGCACCGGGTCTTCATATTATAGGATATCGCCATTGAGGCGTTGTGAACTGGCTCCGCGAGCAGGACTCGAACCTGCGACCTAGTGGTTAACAGCCACCCGCTCTACCGACTGAGCTATCGCGGAATTCAGGGTGAAGATAGTCTACCAGCTATTTGCAGGGGAATGCAAGTTTATAGCCTGATTTTTCTCTCAGAAAACTCTCCTATTCTGCCAATTTAAGCGGGCAATCACCAGGAAAAAGCCGCTCTGCCCGGAGGACAGAGCGGCACAATTCACAGAGAGAAAAAGGTCGTCTTATTTTTTGCGGCTGCGGAGAGCAAAGGCACCACCGGCACAGCCGAGCGCAAGGAGAAGCGCAATACCAAGTCCGCTGGTGGCGGGCATGGGCAGGTCTTCCTTCACGGCCACGTTGATGGGACCATAGGTCATTTCGTTTCCTGATGTGCCGAGGTAGGTGCAGGTATAGGAACCGGCATCTTCCAAGGTCAGGGCGTGAATATCCAGTGCCCGTGAATTGGCTCCGGTGATTCTTCCGGGCTCGTCACTGAGCGCTGCGCCATCTTTGTACCATTGGAACTCGGTGTCATATTTACAGCGGTTGAACATGGCAATGCGCAGAGAGCGGCCTTCGAGATGGGTACCGGCCCCGTCGGTGGGCTGAACATTGGGATCGAGCACTGCATTGATGTACGCATTGAGTCCGTCCGGGGCAAAGTAGACATATTCCTGAAAATTTCTCCAGCCGTCGCCATCAGCGTCGCCATTGAGACCGAGCCAGTGTCTGGGGTAAATTTCGAAATCAGGCTCATCAGGATCATAATCAGGCAGGGCACCGGGAACCATATTCGTGGGGAACTCCTCGATTGTACCCAGGAGCGTCACCAGAGTGGTCACGAGGAAGGCGGAGTCTTTGTCACCAAGCATCTGGAATCCGGCAAGCATGGTATCCATACCGGGGAAGATAATATCAGCAAGACCGCCGACGCCGCCCAATGCTTCCTGAACAGCGGCAATCTGTATGTCCCAGGCGTGCTTGACTGCTTCATGGGTCACACCGCCTGTGGCACTGAGATCCAGATCGGGGCGTTTCAAAATAGCATCGATAACCATGAATTCCCAGAGGTCGAGCATGCCATTACCGGGGATCTTATAGGGTTTTTCAAGACTGCCATCTTTGAGAATATCACCATTGGCATCAAGCTGTTCAGGGTTAAAGCTGAAGCCGACATCCGCCAACAGATGCTCATAGGCCATGGAGGCTTTGTACAGATAGTCCAAGGACCCTTCAAAATCATCATCGTCGGAGGCGACCAAGTCTTCAAACTCATAGAGTCCGTTATATTCGAACCAGCCGTTTCCTGCGCCGGGCCCGCCCAGAGGCACGCCTGTATCTTTGCGCATAATGGAGTCATTATCAAGAACACGAATATAGGCCACCTGTTCTGCGCCGTCCATGTTGACGGTAACCGTGTAGACAACCCCTTCGGCATCAGCCGCTTCCACGCCCAGGACTTCCATGGATTTCAAACCCGCTTTGTCTTGTACAAAGACTTCAAAGTCGGTCACGTCCACGCCTTCAACGGGATGGGAGAAGGTAACTTCAAACTGATAAATGGCTTTGTTGTTAAGAGGCAGAATTTCCAGAGCTTTGGGATAGCTCAGCCATTCGCCGATGAACATATCGACGGCGCGTTGTGCCACATGCTTGTAGCCTTCAGCGGTGAGGTGAATGTCCTGGTCGATATAACTGTCCAGCGGCGCCAGATACTGAGGATAGCCGCCGGGCCAGAAGTCGCAAGTTGCAGGATCAGGGGTGTCGCAGGGATAGGGAGCAATACCGGGTTCAATGGGCGGATCCGCTTCGGGAACACCATAGATATGTTGCATGAGACCATAGTTGTTGACATATTCGACCCGTTCGCCACGGTTCACGGCGAGGGTATATTTTCCAAGATCAGCGGCCACAAAGGCATTGTGCTGTTCTTCAATGGTGAAGTTATCCTCTTCCCTGGGCGGGCGGGCGGCATAGTCATAGCTGAGAATGGCTACACGGATATCAGGACGGACAGCGAGGACATGATCCACTACCAATCCGATCTGTCTTTCCAGCTCGTCAGCGAGGAACTGGATACACTCATAGGGATCAGCAGAAAACTCATCGCGGTTAAAGCAATCTCTGACACGAAGTTTGTGATTGGGATCGTAAGGGTTGGCGCCTTTGAGTCCCCGGAGCAGGTCATTGCCGCCGAGGGTGATCACCACGATGTCCACATTGGGATAGCGGGTCAGCTCATCGGTGACGATATCCAGATAGGGACGTTCAAGCATTTCCCAGACACGTCCGCCCGCTTCTGCGGTACGGTTGCCCACTTCCACCCAGCGCACGAGTTCGGGATCTTCTTCGAAGATGGTGCGGAAGGATTTGAAGGCAAGCATGAAGGTTGTCCAGCTGTCACCTACATAAAGGATTCTGGGCACAGGATCAACCAGCGCCGAGGCTGAGAAGCAGCCGATGAGAACAGCTGCCATGAGGAGGAAAACAAAGCGTTTTCCCGGACCGGTTTCAGATGTAAACATATAACGACACTCCTTTGTTCGTCTGCAAATCTCCTTTTGCAGACATCTGATCATATATTAAGAAAAAAAGCACAATACACGCAATATGCGTTATGATAGCATATTTTGTGAAATGAGGCAATACACAACGCTGCACAGCCGCAACCAACTGATGCTTTTTTTTTACTGTAATGGGCTCGAAGAAATGACTCTGACACAACGGCCCTTGGAACCACAGATGCACACCGATAAACACTGATCTCTAAAGAGTAATACCTGCGCCCCTCGCCCCTATCCCCTATCCCCTATAATACGCTGCAGCGCATGTACTAGAGCGGCACATTCCTCATCGGTGCCGATAGTGATCCGCAAGGCATTGTCCAAGCGCCGATGATTGAAATAGCGAACGAGGATATGATGATCCCGTCGCAGGGTTTCGAAAATCTCCGCCGCCGAAGGTGTACCCGCCCAGTGGGCCAGAAGGAAATTGGTCTGTGAGGGATGCACGGTAAAGCCCAGGTCCAGCAATTGTTCGCGGAGGTGTTTGCGTGTTTTGCGTACGCGCTCAGCCGACTGGTGCATGTACTCCTGATCCTGAACAGCCGCCAGCGCCGCCTCCTGACTCCAGGCGTTCATATTATAGGAATCTTTGATCTTCATGAATTCACGGATGAGGGCGGGATTGGCCGCTGCGATACCGATGCGCAGCCCGGCCAGGCTGTAGGATTTGGAGAAAGTGCGCATGACAATGACGTTTTCAAAACGTTCCGGAAAATCCATGCAGTGATCATCAGCAAAATCGACATAGGCCTCATCGATCACCACGATACCGGGAAAGTTTGTACAGAATTTTTCCACCAGTGCCCGATCCAGTGCCAAGCCTGTGGGCGCATTGGGCCGGGTCAGAAAGCAAAGGCGTGCCTTTTCCTCATAAAAAGACTCAGGAGGCTGCCAGTTTTCATCTGCATCGATATAGCGCAGCTGACAATCATGAATCCGGCAGAGCACTTCATAAAGTGAATAGGTGGGATAAAGAGCGAGGACGGTATCTCCCGGGTCCACAAAGGCACGCAGGACAAGCGCCAGCAGTTCGTCCATACCGTTCCCGGCGATGAGCCATTCCTCTCCGGGCAAACCGTAAATCTCCGCACAGACCCTGCGCAAGGGAGCGGCTACAGGGTCGGGGTAGCGGCGCGCATTGTCCGCACTGAGAGCCTGAAGCGCTTCCAACACCCGGGGCGAGGGTGGATAGGGATTTTCATTGGTATTCAGCTTGATGACTCCGGGCTCTTTCGGTTGTTCGCCCGGCGTATAGCCTTCCAGCTCCTCATAAATTTTTCGTCCGAAAGCCATGATCAGTTCACATCCTTTATACGCACTGTTACCGATTCGGCATGGGCTTCAAGCCCTTCCAGGCGCGCCATTTCTTCAATGTCATGGGCATCGCGGTGGAGCCTTTCCTTGGAAAAAAACATGACATTAGTCACTTTACGGAAATCTTCCGCCGTGAGGGGCGAACTGTAGCGTGCCCGGCGCATGGTGGGCAGGATATGGTTGGGCCCGGCATAATAATCGCCCACAGCCACAGGGGTCATGGCTCCCAGCATGATGGCACCGGCATGGGTGACCTTGTCCGCAACCCGGGGCGCATATTCCGTCTGCACACTGAGATGCTCGGGCGCACAGAGATTGGTGAGGCTGACGGCTGTTTCCAGATCGGGCGTGACCACAATAGCGCCGAAGCGCGACAAAGCCTTCTCTATGATTGCGGAACGGGACAAGACTTTCATTCGCTCTTCCACACGGGCCAGCGTTTTTTCGGCTACTTCCCGGCAAGAGCTGAAAAGAATGCAGAGCGCTTCTTCATCGTGCTCCGCCTGGGCCAGAAGTTCGGCCGCCACATGGTTGGGGTTGGCTGTTTTGTCGGCAATGACCACCACTTCCGAAGGCCCCGCTTCACTGTCAATATCCACGATTCCACGAACCATAGCCTTGGCAGCCGTGACATAGGCATTGCCCGGCCCTGTGATTTTTACAACCTGAGGGATGTGTTCCGTGCCATAGGCCAGTGCGGCCACAGCCTGAGCACCGCCTACACGGAAAATACGGGTTGCTCCGGCAATACGCGCAGCCGCCACAACGGCCGGATAAATGGAACCTTCAAAACTCGGCGGTGACACCATGATAATCTCACGAACACCCGCCACCCGGGCCGGGGCGATATTCATCAGGACGGAAGAAGGATAAAAGGCCTTACCCCCGGGCACATAGACCCCTGCATTTTCCACCGGAGTGATCCGCTGTCCATACATGGACCCATCGGGAAGATGCTCTTCCCAGGATTCGCGGAGATGTTTGGCATGAAAAGAACGGATATTTTCGTGGGCACGTTCGAGCATGGCGATGACCGGCTTGGGCACGGCATTCCAGGCACTGTCGATTTCTTCCGCAGTCAGTTCAAACTGCGACGGTTCGAGATCAACCCCATCAAAACGCCGGGTAAATTCAGCCACGGCCTCATCACCCCGCTGGCGTACTTCCTCAATCAGGGTTGCAACAGCATTACGCCGTTCTTCCGGTGACTCCTCTTCGGAACCCCGGTCCGCACTCTTCAGAATAAAAGCACGCACCTCTTCCAGATCAGCATCAGACTGGATATCAAAGAATTTCATATCTGGTCCTTAATCACAATTCCAACAAAGCTTCAGTTTCGTCGACGTTCAATATTCGCGCCCAGAGCAGCCAGACGCTCTTCTATGCGTTCATAGCCACGGTCAATATGATAAACACGTTGCACAGCCGTTTCGCCCTGAGGTGCCATGAGTCCGGCGATGACCAGTGCCGCACTGGCCCGGAGGTCGCTGGCCATGACAGGTGCTCCCATCAACCCGGAAACACCGCGCACGAGCGCCGTACTCCCGTCAACATCAATATCAGCACCCATCCGGTTCAATTCGGCCACCTGCATGAAGCGGTTTTCAAAGACCGTTTCCTTGATCAGGCTGGCGCCTTCGGCACAGGTGAGCAGTGCCATGGTCTGTGCCTGCAGATCTGTGGGAAATCCCGGATAGGGGCGCGTGGTGATATCCGTTGCGCTGTACCCGTTGACAGCGGCGGCACGGATCCGATCCTGTCGCACCTCCACTTCAGCACCGATTTCCTGAAGTTTTTCCAGAAAGCCCGGCAGATGATCGGCCCGCGCATTCAGCACTGTCACATCACCATGGGTTGCCACACCGGCAATGAGAAAAGTGCCCGCTTCAATACGATCGGGAATTACCTCGTGCTCAACCCCTTTGAGGTTGTCCACGCCCACAACAGTGATCATATCGGAACCGGCACCGGATATCTGGGCGCCCATGGCATTGAGACACAAAGCCAGATCTTCAATCTCCGGTTCACGGGCCACATTGTACAAACGAGTCAGGCCTTCAGCACGTGTTGCGGCCATCATCAGCGTTTCCGTAGCGCCTACACTGGGGAAATCCAGGGTGAAAGAAGCGCCTGTCAGTTTGCCTTCCGCCACAACATAACCCTCATCGAGAGAAATGTCACAGCCCAGCGCTTCCAGACCTTTCAGGTGAATATCCACAGGACGGGTACCGATGGCGCAACCGCCGGGAAGCGAAACACGGGCACGGCCGAAGCGGGCAACGAGAGGTCCCAGAACAAAAAAGGAAGCGCGCATCTTGCGTACCAGTTCATAGGGCGCCTCGGGATTCACAACACCCGCACTGTCCATGACCATATAACGGCCCGTGAATTCACTGTGCACACCCATGAAAGAGAGCAATTTGTCCATGGAAAAGACATCGTGCAGGCAGGGGACATTGTGCAGAGTGAGCGGCGTTTCCGCAAGAATGGAGGCCGCCATGAGAGGCAGAGCGGCATTTTTTGCCCCACGCACGTGGACAGATCCTTTCAGAGGATTCCCGCCGCGAATAATCATTTTATCCATAAACTACGTGCTCCAACCTGCGATGGCTCGGTCCGGCTGCGATGAGTCAGGCACCGGGCCTGAGAATTCTCCCGAAAATCTATTCTATAAAACACAGCCCAAAGCGGCATGCGCCTTGGGCTGTTCAAGCTTGTTAAACTTTCTACAGGCTGCGCCGTGAAAGATTATTCCGTTTCTTCTTCAGCCACCTCTTCGGCAACAGCTTCTTCAGCCGGAGCTTCTTCAGCCACCTCTTCGGCAACAGCTTCTTCAGCCGGAGCTTCTTCTGCCACTTCTTCGGCGACAGCTTCTTCAGCCGGAGCTTCTTCAGCCACTTCTTCGGCGACAGCCTCTTCAGCCGGAGCTTCTTCTGTCACTTCTTCGGCAACAGCTTCTTCAGCCGGAGCTTCTTCTGTCACTTCTTCGGCAACGGCTTCTTCAGCCGGAGCTTCTTCAACCACTTCTTCGGCGACAGCTTCGTCGGCACTTCCGTCTTCGACAACCGTTACTTCAACACCACCATGGTCGTCCACAATGCTGACTTCAGTAATGCCTTCCACAGCATCAGCTTCTTCAGCATCACTCGCAGTCCCCTCAGCGTCTTCAAAGAGTGCATCCAAAGAAGCATGAACAGGCACATCAATAAGCTCCGGTGCGGCTGCTTTGCCTACTTTACCGGAGAGGATGGACATGACCAAAGCCAGGGTCATGAAAATAGCGGCTCCGGCGTAGGTGATTTTCTGGGGCAGGCTTTTGGAGGAGCGGGGCCCGAAAATGGTATCCATACCGCCACCCATACCGAAAGCACCGGACAATCCCTGGCCTTTACCTTTCTGAAGCAATACAATCAGAATCAGGGCAAAGCACGCAGGAATATAAAGAACGAGCATCAACCACCAGAGCGTGTTCAGGCTGAAGATAATTTGTAACATGCCGTTTTGTTCCTTGAAAAATTGGCTTACAGGCCATTGTCGGCGCCAGGCGCCAGGTTTCGTTCCTATCAGTTGCAGGCGTTGATAATGGCCGCAAAGCTCTCGGCCTGCAGCGCAGCACCGCCTACGAGGAAACCATCAATATGTTCACGGGCAATGAGTTCCGCCGCATTGTCGGGCTTCACACTGCCACCGTACTGAATTCTGACTTTATCGGCACAGTCTTTGCCGAACATTTTTTCCACAACACCGCGGACAAAGATATGGGCATCTTCGGCCTGGTCCGGTGTGGCTGTTTCGCCCGTGCCGATGGCCCAGACGGGTTCATAGGCGATGACCACACCAGCGGCTTCATCAGCGCTGAGCCCGGCAAGACCTTTGGTCGTCTGACGCTCAAGAACCGCTTCCATGGTGCCGCCTTTACGTTCTTCCAGTAGTTCGCCGATGCAGAACATGACTTTCAGACCGCTGGCCAGGGCAAAGCGCAGTTTCTCATTGAGGAACTCATCGCTTTCACCCAGAATATGACGGCGTTCGCTGTGACCGATGATGGTCCAGCTGCAGCCCACATCCTGAAGCATCTGCGGGGAGATTTCGCCTGTAAAGGCGCCGCTTTCTTTTATATAAGCGTCCTGTGCGCCCAGCTGAACATTGGATCCCGCCAGCACTTTACCAACAGCATAAAGAGAGGTATAGGTCGGGCACACAGCAATGTCCACAGAGCCGGCATCAGCTACAAGCGGCTTCAGAGCTTCCGCCAGACTGACAGCGTCGGCGACCAGATTGTTCATTTTCCAATTGCCTGCAACAAAGGGTTTTCTTGTGGACATAGCGCATCATCTTTCTTGGGGGTAAGGACTGTAAAATAAAAAGAGCCCTTTCGGGGCATACCATGCAACAGGCATAACTCATCCTTGGTGTGGATGATACCTGAAGACAAAAAGATAGCATAAAAAGGGTATATATTGCAAACGGTGAAGGACTTTTTGTCAAAACTCGTTGAAAATGTCCCCTGTAGAACTCATTAGAAATGTCCCCTTATACTGGATCTCCGAAAGGAGGTACCATGAAAGAAGGACCTTTACTGATGAGCCGCAAAGAACAACTTCGACT
>JAAYJV010000034.1 GCA_012522755.1 Candidatus Hydrogenedens sp. | reverse complement strand
GATGGAACCTGATAAACGTTCGGAACAGGGAAAGCGGCTGGAAGAAGTCATCTCAAGACTAAACCAGTTGTACAGTGAAGGTGTGAAGGATACTATCATCACTCTGCCAGGAATTTTTGGCAAACAGAGAAACGAGACATTTATCACTTCTTGGCTGGCATATTTGCTAAACCCGGATGTCAACGGCATTGGAGTCACAGCTCTGAACGCTTTGCTAAAGTGCTATGAAAAGCAATCTGGCAGAGAAACGGAAGGTTTATTGATCACTGATGCTGAACAGATTGTTGTAGAGACAGAATATACATTCGCTGAAAGCGGTCGTCGTATTGATTTGTTGATTACAACAGAATCCTATGTGATAGGAATTGAGAATAAGATTGATGCTGGTGAACATGGAGACCAGACATATGACTATTGGCAAGGCTTTAAAACACTTTGTGGTTTTGATAGAGGATCAAAATCAGAGAAGCTCATAAAAACCAAAAAAGCTATAGCAATCTATCTGACGCCGGAAGCAAACACTTGTAAGCCAACATGTCATAACTTTGTCAAAGTTACCTATACCGACTGGCTGCACCAGTTACAGGAGATCCCTCCTGATCCCAAGAGAGACCAGCGGAAGGATTTCATTTTTACCGAGTTTCTATTATATGTGGAGGAAGAGTTGATGAGTAAGAGCAAAACAGGCTTTCCGGAGTTGAGAAATGAGGTTCAGTTGTACCTTGATAACAGAAGCGTCTTGAAAAGTGTAAGCGATAGTTGTAACGACTTTAACCGCAGATTAGGAGAATGGCTTGTAGATCAGATAACAAAGTACGACAGTTTCTTCATTTCGGACCTCCCATTAACGTCTTATTGGCAGATTAGAAAGAACCCGCATTGGAAAAAGCTTGATTTTCATTTCGAATTATACTGGGGAAATACGGACAAAAAACTATTTGAACTCTCAGAAGAAGACACGGTTTGGTTATATGCGCACCTTGAACCAAAGGAACAATGGACCAAGGACAATTTTTCGGGTTACAAAAACAAAAATGAGCTTGTCGGGCGAACTATCAATGTGAATTTCAGCGATGAATCTAAAGCAAGAAACTCACTGAAAAGGATTGTTGATATACTTGGAGAAGAAGACTTCTCATTAGCTGCTAAAAAAGCCGAGGACTGCTTACAGGATTATGAGAAAAGAAATTATCCGGTGTAATTGACGCTGATAAAAATGAAGAAAGAGGCAGGCCCGCGATGACTGGCAAATTCTTAACCAAATCCCTCTTCCAACTCGCTCTGTCCTGCCCCACCAAGCTGTACTACGAGGGCAAAGCGGAATATGCGAACGCCGCCTTGGACGATCCCTTCCTGGCTTCCCTGGCTGAGGGCGGCTTTCAGGTGGGGGCGCTGGCGAAATGTCATTTTCCTGAAGGGATCGACCTTGAGGAGTTTAGCACCCAGGAAGCGCTTCAAAATACGCAGGAGCTATTGAGGCAGGAGAGTGTTGTTATTTTTGAGGCGGCTTTTCAACATGGCCCGCTGCTGGTTAGAACGGACATTCTGGAGAAGGACGGACAGCGCTTGACCATCAATGAAGTGAAGGCCAAGTCTTTTCGCCGGGATACAGACTGCTTCTTCAATAGAAGCGGCAGCCTTACCTCGGGCTGGAGGGACTATATTATGGATATCGCTTTTCAGAAGTATGTGGTGAGCCGAACATTTCCGGACGCTGCCATTGAAACGAACTTAACGTTGTGTGACAAGGACGACTACAGCCACATGGATGGTCTGCACCAGCTTTTTCGCGTGGAAAAGGATGCTGCTGGCCGTCGCCGTGTCAGGTTAACCGCAGAAGTGACAAGTGCTCATCTCCACCCGTCTATTCTTGCTGCTATTCGAGCAGATGAGGCGTGTGACCGTATCTTTGCAGATACCTACGAGCTTGAGGGGAAAATGCTCGACTTTCCTCAGTATGTGGATCGTCTGGCCGAAATATTGCAGAATGACGAGAAGGTTGTAAGTCCCATCGGAAAAAAGTGTGCGGCTTGTGAGTTCCGAGCCACACAGGAACAGCTGGCTGCCGGGATGAAGTGCGGTTTCAGGGAGTGCTGGTCTGAACAGCTTGGCTGGACAGAGGCCGATTTTCTGGAACCGACCGTGCTGGAGTTGTGGAATTTCCGCAAAAAGGATGATCTGATTGCCGCCGGCCGCGCCAAGCAGAAGGATGTGCGCCTGTCAGACATCAACATCAAGGCCAATCCGGACGGACGAGGCCTCAGTACCGGACAGCGCCAGTGGCTTCAGGTTGAGAAAGTGAAGAATGGGGATAATAAACCCTGGATTGACCTGGCAGGGCTGAAGGCAGAGATGCAGACCTGGCGCTTCCCGCTGCATTTCATCGACTTTGAGACCTCTCAGGCAGCTATTCCTTTCCTGCAGGGGCACCATCCCTATGAGGGCATCGCTTTTCAGTTTTCACATCACATCGTGGAAAAAGATGGTTCTGTCCGCCATGCCGGGGAATATCTCAACACTACGCCAGGCAGCT
>JAAYJV010000033.1 GCA_012522755.1 Candidatus Hydrogenedens sp. | reverse complement strand
TTCTAATATTATCCAAAGACTCGCCAGCGCCTGCGTCATTCCTGCGAAAGCAGGAATCTTGCGTATATTCAAGTCCTCATGTCACCTTAAGATTCCTGCTTTCGCAGGAATGACGCAGGCGAGAGTGTTCTCTTGAGGTACAGATGGGCATTGGGAAGACATCAGCCCTTTCCCTCTTCTTTCTTCGTGAACCGACCTGTCCTACCTGACTTCGTGATTAAAAAAAGAAAATCTTCATTCGGTTGTGGCTATGCAGCACTATGGAACTTCCAGCTCTCGCTCTGTGAATCAGCTGCAGGAATGATATACTCCCCTGTGAGCAAACAGGCCGTTCCGGCGCTCAACAATCCAGGAGTATTTCATGAGTATTCGTTTGATTATTTCCGATATTGACGGTTGTATTTCCCCAGAGGAGTCCCGCGCCTGGGATGGTCCTCTCTTCGACCGTTTTGCAGCGCGTTGCCGTGCAGCCTCAGCGGGGACGAGCACTCTGGCACCGCTCACTTTGTGTACGGGTCGTCCTCAGCCCTATGTGGAAGCGCTCATGAAGGTGCTGGATATCCGTTTCCCCGCCATCTGCGAATCGGGGGCCGTGATTTATCGGCTGGAGAACAATCTCTCCACATTCGGACCCGGCATCATGCCCGCCATGATTCAAAGCCTTCAGCAGCTTCGTCATTTCATCAGCATAGAAATTCTTCCCCTTTACCCCGGGCTCATCTATCAGTTCGGCAAAGAAGCGCAAATATCCCTGTTCTCTGAAGATCCCAGCTGTTTTGAGGAAGTGCAGGCTGATATTCAGGCCTATGCTGATACCCTTGCAGGCTTGAAGTTGACCATGACCCCCAGCCACTATTATCTGAATATTGATCTGGCGGGAGTCACGAAAGGCACAGCCATTGAACTGATTGCCGGCGAATATGATTTATCACGCGATGACATGGCCGGAATCGGGGACACTCTGGGCGACCTGTCCATCAGAGAATCAGTGGGATTTTTCGCCTGTCCGGCCAATGCTGTACCCCAACTGAAAGAAGTGGCTGATTATGTTTCGCCCTGGCCAGACCTGCAGGGCATGCTCGATATTCTTGACCGACCTGAAATGCAAAAATAATCGTTCATCCACCCTCATGAAGGAGACTTCACCATGACAGATAAAGCAATGAACCGACGCCATTTTCTCCAGAGCACAACAGCCGGAATCGGATTGGCCGCCTGTGTTGCGAAGAGTGTACAGGCCGTAACGATCTCATCAGCGAGAAAAAGCGACTGTCGCTATTGGCTTCATGGTCTGGGTGGCGATGATCTTCCCGCAACAGCAGCGGCCATGAAGGAAAGCGGTTTCCACCGCATTGTCGCCAATGGAGCCGCAGCTATTGAGGCCGTCAACGGTGCGGGTATGGAAGCGTGGATGTGTGGCGGCGGTTTTCCGCTCATACGCAAAGAAGACAGCCTCCGTTCGGTGGATATTTTCGGCCAGCCTCAGGATTGGTTCGGCTCCGGTTCTCCCTGCGCCAAAGAGGTGCGCGAGGCCTCTCTCGAAAATTACAGAAAAATGGTGGAACAGCCGGGTATCAAAGGGATTCTTGTTGATGGCGTTCGTTTTTCCTCACCGGCGAGCGGGCTCCTTTCTTTCCTCACAGATTTTTCGGTGCATGCGGAAGAGCTTGCCCGTGAACTGGGTATGGATTTTGACCTGATGAAACGGGATGTGACCCGTTTGTATGAGTTTTTGAAAAGCCCTGAACTTGTTTCCCGGGCGAAAAGTATTCCGGGTGCGGCTCCGGCATATTGGCTGGAGGAACTGGGACGGCTGCCCGGGCTGAGCGAATGGCTGCGCTTCAGACGCATTTGCAGCACTCAGCACTTCCGCGCACTGGCTGAAATCATCCACGGTGCCGGGTTGAAAATGGGCGTCTACATCTTCACACCTTCCCTGGCTCCCCTCGTAGGTCAATCCTATGCCGATCTGACGGAGTTTGTGGATGTCTTTGCGCCCATGATTTATCGCAACTATCCTGATCATCCCGGCCCGGCCTGCCTCAACTGGGAACTGGCGGCGGTACCTGATGCCCTCGCTGTTGCCGGTGAGGAGGGTGAAATCGCCGTGATGGAAGCTGTGCTGAGTTTGGCGGGTTTTGCCGATCTTATGGATAGCCCCACTGTGGCGGAGGTTCAGAAAGCGTTGCCTCCCGCCGCTGTGGCCAGAGAAACAAGCCGTGCCCGTGCCCTCATCGGCGAGGACCGGGAGCTGGCGCCCATCATTTATATTGATGATCCCCTCATGGCGGAAACAGCGGCCGGTGTCCGTGCAGCTGGAGCAGATGGTGTGAATTTCTTTGTATACAAAGAGCAGTGGAAAGAGATGACTGCTCCGGCCCTGGGCTGAAATTGCTTTCAGCGTCTGTTGTAAAGCGGCCTCATGTCGTGGCCACTTCTCCGGCCGCGCGATACATGGCAATGATCTTTTCCGGCTGGATTTCAGCCAGAATGTTGTGGATGGCACAGAAAACATAACCGCTGTCCTGCTTCAGGCCGGCGAGTGTCCGGCGCACTTCCGACTCAACGGCTTCCACAGTGCCCAGGGGGAGCGTTTCCTGTGTGTTGACGCCGCCGCCCCAGAGAGCGATGCGTCCCCGTGCCTTTTCTTTCCACTGGGCGACACTGTGTTTTCCGGCGCACCACTGGACGGGATTGAGAATATCAAAGCCGCTGTCCACAATATCATCAATGAGATCATGGATGGCTCCGCAGGAATGAAGGAAAGTTTTGACCTGAGGTGCCATTTCATGGATGGCGTCATTCATGCGCTTGTAATAAGGCTGAAAGAGACTCTTATAAATGGTTGATGATGCGATGAGCGTGCTTTGTGTACCCCAGTCGTCGGCACTCACCATATAGATGTCGATACAGGAAGCCACCTCAGGCAGCCATTCTTCCAGATGTTCCAGGGTATGGGTCAGGAGCATCTCATGAAGGGTCGCCACGAAGTCCGGATCGGTCATGCAGAGCATGGGAAACATGGCGACGCCTGTGAAGTTCGTAATGCCGATGCCGCTTTGCAGTCCGTTGAAAAGAATGGCTCTGTCGGAGCTGTCCCGGGCACGCCGGGCTGTTTCCAGAAACTGTTTTTTTTGTTCTTCGCTCCACCGTCGCGATTCCAGAGTGGCACGCACCTCGTCCAGATCAGGTTTGGGAATTTCACTTTCCAGCAGCAGAGGCTGACCGGCATGCTCCACATTGAAGGCAAAAGCCTGAGGCGGCATGAGCGATCCGGGAGGATCCTGGCGGATGATTCCTCCGGGCAACAGGGAAAAGCGGGAAGGATCCAACACTTCAGCATCCAGACGCCCGTTGAAATCATAGGGATGCCACAACTCGGGCTGGGGAAAAGCATTGGTCAGATCCGGCTGCAGTGTGAGCACATCACAGCCCAGTGCATCAAGAACATCCAAGTCCGGCAGAGCGAGCATCTGACCGCTGTCATAGACCCGTGGCGGCCTCGGGGGAAGGTCCAGTGCTTTCACCAGCGCAGGATAGGCGAAACAGCTGATACCGGTAGAAGGCATGCCACCCAGATCACGGGGAATGCGATCCACAGGTTCAAAATTCAGAGCGGCCAGCACACGTTCACGACTGTTCATGGGAAAACTCCGGGTGAGAAAAGATGGGCATAAAAAATTTTCATCCTGCAGAAAATCCAAGGATGATGTATAATAAAGTATACGAAAAGGCACAGGAATCACAAGAGAACACAAACTTTCTTTACTGTAAAAACCGCACAGTCGGCTATCCCTTGGAAATAGCCGACCCCTTCTCTGATGTTTTTCAGTGAAAAGGAGCAGAACCATGGCCCACCTGAAAACAATATCTTTCCCGCTGACCCTCATACTCTTGTGCAGCTCTTCCCTTCTCCTTTTCGGTTGCGGTGCGGAAATCCTGACTGTAACGGCTATTCAGGGAGAGCTGGCGGCCAAAAACGCCAAAGCAGCCACAGGACAGCTGAACTATGTCAAGAATAAAATGGGTTCCGTGGGCTTTGACCAGGCTGTACAGGCCTACCGTGCCGAACATGGCGTGAATCCCCCCTCTCTGGATGCACTCGTTCCCAAATATCTCGCTGAGGTGCCGCGCCAGAGTGATGGCAGTCTCTACGGTTATGATCCCGCCACAGGCACCCTGAGTTCCTCTGCAGTCGGAGCCCCTTCTTCCGGACAGGACCAGCAAATGCTGCGCGCCATTCAAAATGCCATTACACGCTATGGAACGGCCACGGGCTATTATCCGCCGACGTTGGATGATCTGTATCCGACTTATCTGACCCAATTGCCCCGAACCAGTACGGGCCAGCAATTTGTGTATAACAACCAGAATGGCTATCTTGCATTGCCCGGTCAGACGGCTGCACCGGCTGCACCTGCACCGTCGTCCCGGGGAAGAGGCGGCGGCGGCGGTTTGGGCGGTGCGGGGCCTCTGGGAGAAGTCATGACAGGCGTGGGTATCCAGCAGGAACTGGGAAGAATGAGCACAGGCGGTTCGTCTGCTGCAGGATCCCGGGCTCGCAGTGGTGCTCAGGGTTTTTCGGATCAGCATACGAACAAGCAGAATCAGGTCATGGACCAGCTGGGATTGTAGTGGTGCGACCGTGCAATACCGAAGTATATGGGAAAGGAGGGGGAAGGAATGGTGGGCGGTGCAGGACTCGAACCTGCGACCCCCTGCGTGTAAGGCAGGTGCTCTAACCAACTGAGCTAACCGCCCCGACCGGGGAAGAGGCATACCACCCTTTCAGGTGGGAAAAGGGGTCGCCTTCAGCAAAAAGTAGTATATCACGATTCTCCCGTGCTTTTAAAAAAGAAGTCGCAGCAGGGCTGGATTTTGGGTTTTCCAAAGCGGCACAGGAAAGAGCACAGCAGCAACTGAATTGGCCTTTTTTACCACAGAGACTTTTAGAACCACTGATAAACACTGATACATTAAAAACCTTGGGTCGTGCAGCCTGGGAACGCCAATTTCCACATTGGCTGATGGCGGGGATATGTCCTGGGGCAAATCAGAGACTTGAAGGGATCAGTGGTCTCCGGGGAGTCGGTCGGATCGGACGGATGTGGGAGGGGCGTATTATAGGTGATAGGGGCTGGTACTGACGACTTTGAGTCGCGCACCTGGGAACGCCAATTTCCACATTGGCAGACAGCGTATTATGACCCGGAGAAGTTATAAACCTGATTGCGGCATGATATCTCGACTTTCTCAAACAAATCCATTACTGAGAAAATTTTCCGGCTGAGGATGAACATATCGTGGGAGCGCCAATGTCCCCATTGGCAGACAGCGGATTAAGACATTGATATTTTGTAAACAGCGATTCGGCAACAGGTCTTTTTAATAATCATAAAAATAAAGGCTTTTTGAACTCTGAGTCTTTGTTCTCCCGGCAAATGCTTACATGAGTCACGGTCTTTTTCCGGGTGTCCTGCCAATGTGGAAATTGGCGTTCCCAGGTAAGTACCAGA
>JAAYJV010000032.1 GCA_012522755.1 Candidatus Hydrogenedens sp. | reverse complement strand
TTTTTCCTCCTCTCCCAGCAGCACACGGCACAGCCCCTCATAGAGAAGTGCACGGGGTTGATCAGGCGAGATAGAAGAGGCCTTTTCAAAGAGAGCCAGAGCTTTCTCATAGGAGTGATGATCAAAGAGGGCCAGACCGAGATGCAGACTTGTTACATAACTGTTTTCGTTCTCCTCGTGAATCTCCTTCCAGATACTGATTCGTGCAAAAGCATCTTCTTTTTTTTGCAGAAGGCTATCCAGTTTGTGAGCGCTGTAGGGAGATTCCGGTGCTTGAAGAAGCACGTCCACATAGAGTTCCAAGGCTTGATCCTCTTCTCCCATTACTTCCAGGCATTCCGCCAGGCGAACAACATACCAGAGTTCATCAGGGAACCGTGCGCTGACCTCTTCATAAAATCGACTTGTATCAGCAAGATCACCTTCTTCTCTCAGCCAGAGACCACATTCATCGAGCAATGCGATAGCCATCGATTGTTGAGGATATTCTCCTTGCAGAGCGACTTTTATTTGTCTGAACCCATCTTCAAAACGATGAAGATGAATCTGATTGATACCTGAATATAAAAGAACAGAGGGGTCATCGGCTTTTATCTGCTGTGCTTTGAAAAAATAACGATCAGCCTCATAATGTTTGCCCAATTTGGCGTAAGCTTTTCCAAGATGGAGCCAGGGCAAAGCTGAATCACTGTGTGTCTTGGCCTGTTCTTCCCACTCTGCTATAAGACCCTCCACATCTCCATTACTCATATAAAAATTATCAATATCAAGAGCGACAGCATAATCCTCAGGGAAATGAGTCAGTTGATAACGGCTCCACTCCAAAGCCTGATCAAGACAGACAGGCGCAATCTGTCGACCCATGAAAGACAGGCCCATGGAAAAGCAGGCTGGATACCAATATAGTGGAAGTTCGGGAAAGGAAACAATAGCACTTTCTTGAGAGCGGCCGATTGAATCATCATCCAGAGATGCAATCCATCTCCGGTACCATCCTTCCAGTTTTTCTTCTGAGACAGAAGAGGTAATCAGGCACCGCATTAAATAACGATAGTCTTTTCCTGCTTCAGGATAAGCCAGGATATATTGCCAGTCCCAGACGCTGTAATGTTCACGGGGACCCCAGTTGAAAACAGTGTAGCGCAACCCTTCTTCCTTTTGAAACATCATGACATAGTACATGATATCTTCAAAATCCAGTCGATGGAGATCCTGGTACACTTCGCCATAATAATAGGGAGCGTCGAGTGTGAGGTCTTTTTCATTTTCTATATTGAGAATGGCTGTATGAGGGTCGTAAGGCAAGTTGCCCGCATCGGGGCTGGCAACAACATTAGCACCTTTATGTTCCGAAGGATCCAATGGGGAAAAGAAAAACCATTCTCTCTCTCCTCCTTTTTTTACCGGGAAAGAGATGCCCCGTTTTTTTGCATTGTGCATATAAGAAGCCCACATGAAGCCCAGATAATCCACAGAAGCCTGTTCTTCTTCAATGGTGAAACTGAACGACATATCGATGGCATCGTCACCGGGAAAAGTGTAGACCATCTCACAACCCAAGTCCCAGCTGGAGCGTTCCCGGTCCCAGCGTATACGCACCTGATTGGGAGCATCCACAGTAAAATGCATGGGATCTGTACGTACCGTAAAAAGACTTCTATCGGCATTTTCTGTTTTGCCGGAAAAGATATGCTCAAAGTTGAGGCTGGTTTGTTGAAAAATAGGCTTCCAAGGATAATCGCTATGAACAAGCCCTGTGATGCCCGCTCCGTAATCTTTGTGGCGGTTCCCGCTGAACCACCCATAGAGATTGCCGCCACCCACAAAAGCATAGATAAAATCATTTTCAGGCACATCAAACCAGGAATTTTCTGAGTAAGCTTTCCCTTCAGGATCAGGCGGAGCAGATTGCACATGAATATGCATATCCTCTTCTAAAAGAATAGAGGTACTAGTGCCCGTCTTATTCACATCTCCGGCCCAATGAACCCAAAAGGGCTTATGCCCCTGGTCAAAGGCAAAGAGAACGATCTGGTCACCTTTATAAAAAAAATAGTCTCCCGGAGGTGGTGACAAAACGATGCCCTCAAGCAACTTGGAGTCTGAAATACTGACTCTTAAACAAAGAACATTTTCAGGTCTCGTTATTTTGGAGGTGAAGTCGTCCAAGTGATCTGCTTCCGGAGCCTCATCGCCCGCAAAGGAAGAGAGTGGTAAAAAATATAGAAGAAATATCAGGACCAGAGCTCTCAAAAGCTGGGATGGCGATAGAATAAAGGGCATGGTACAGGCTAAACCTTTTTTGAATAAAGAGGCAATGCAGCAAAAAAATCAGTATACCAAATCAAAAGAAGGACTTTAAAATGTTACAGTCACTCTTTAAGTTGCTCAATCCATTGAGAAAGAGAAAGACTGGAATGTTTGTCGTCCGATAGCCGATAGCGCATCTTCTCACGTAAAAAAGTCGTAAGTTCTTTATTTCCTGCTTTTTCGCTTTTGTCAGCACAATATTGCAGTTTCTCCAGGACCACAGTCACGCCCTTTTCAGCGGCTGCATCCACTGCATATTCTGTTCTGACTGCAGGGCTTTTTTTTCTGAATTGAAAGAATTCTCCAAGAAGATGAATAGCCTGGTCTGTTTGATCACTGTCGAACAAGGTACAGGCATAATGCAGGACGGGAATCAGGGCGTCTTTTTGCTTTTCGTGAAGTGATTCCCACTCTTGCAACTGCTGCAATGGTTCAACATTCTCCAATAACAATTGATTCAGCTGATGAGCGGCCACAGGAGATTCAGGTGCTTTTTCCAAAATTGTTTTATAGAGAGAAAGAGCCTCTTCAATCATTCCGACTTTGAGCGAAGCCTCGGCTTGATGCAGAAGATACCAGAGCATCTCCGGGGCATGAAGAAAGGCCTTCTCATACCAATGTCGGGCTTCCTCATAATTCCCTGCTTCAAAAGCATTTTCACCCACAGTCGCCAGGAGTTCTCCGGCCTCAAATTCCAAAGAAGCATCTGCTTCCAGGGCCGTCCCCATGTCCTTTTCACCCTGTGCATGATTTCCAAGTGCGAGCTGTGCCGCTCCTTTGTATAGCAGCATGCGGGCATTCTTTTCAGAAAATTTTAGAGCCTCCATGAACAGCTCAAGAGCCATTTCGAAATCCGAGTTTTCAAAAAGTGCTTTTCCCCAGTAAAAAGAAGGGATAGTTTTCGCTTCGGCCTGGTCATGTATCTGCTGCCAGATGCTGATGCGGTCCAAAGCATCCTTTTTGGCAATAAGCAGTCTGTCCAACTTGTCTGCTGTATAAGGAGAATCGCCGGCCCGACACAAGACAGCCCTGTAGAGAGTCAAAGCCTCTTCCGGTTGCTTCAGAGCTTCCAGACACTCCCCTTGTCGA
>JAAYJV010000031.1 GCA_012522755.1 Candidatus Hydrogenedens sp. | reverse complement strand
GGACTGTTTGGAAAAAAAGAAAAAACCGCGGGAGATGATGCACCGGTCAAGGTGCTGGGCAGCGGCTGTGCAAAATGCAATCAGCTGGAAGCCTCGGTGAAGGCCGCGCTGGAGCAGCTGGGCATGGATCCGGCCATCGACCACGTGACGGATTTTGCTCAAATTGCGGCCTACGGCGTCATGTCCACACCGGCCCTGGTCGTGGACGGCAAAGTGGTATCCTTCGGAAAAGTGCTGAAGACCGAAGAAGTCGTGACGCTGCTGAAAAAGGCCAGAAACCTATAAGGAGATTGAACGAGCATGGACAGCAAACCGAAAGTCGCCTTTATCTGTGTTCACAACTCCTGCAGAAGTCAGATCGCCGAAGCCCTGGGCCGGCATCTGGCGGGAGATGTGTTCGATAGTTATTCCGGCGGAACGGAAGTGGTTTCCCGCATCAATCAGGATGCGGTGCGGCTGATCAAGACAATATATCAAATCGATATGGAAAAGACGCAGCATTCCAAGTTGCTTACGGAACTGCCGGAGGTGGATGTCGTCATCAAAATGGGATGCGATGTGGTCTGTCCTTTTTTCCCCGCCGACTACGAGGAAGATTGGGGCTTGGATGATCCTACAGGCAAAAGTGATGAAGAATTCAAAGCGGTGATCCGGGCTATTGAGGAAAATATCCTAAAGTTGGCAGAGAAAATCCGAAACAACACACTGTCATGAACAGACCTGCGGTGTCCCGGACTTCTTTTTTGAAGGACGTGCTGATCTGTTCTTTGGGCGCATACGGAGGGCCCGAAGCGCATTACGGTGTATTTACCGACCAACTTGTGGTCAAAAAGCACTATCTCACAGAAGAAGAGCTGATTGAACTCATTGCCCTCACGGATATCCTGCCCGGGCCCAGCAGTACCCAGACTCTGGTGGCCATCGGCTATAAAATGGGAGGTCCGATGCTGGCCCTTCTCACCATGCTGGTCTGGGCGCTTCCTGTCCTGGCTTTGATGACGGCGCTGTCTTTTACCGGACAGTTGATGGACCGCCTCCATGTTTCTCAGGATGTTCTTCGTTACATCGGACCCATGGCAGTGGGATTTATTGCCGTGGCCGCGTATCGCATCGGCCGGAAAGTGGTCCGGGATCGAATGACCCTGGCGCTTTTTCTGTTCGGCGCGGTGATCACCTTTGGGATCCGGGCACCGTGGATTTTTCCTGCAGTGCTTTTGATTGGCGGTTATGTACGCATGAGAGCTTCAAAAGAGAAAGACCTCTGGCAGCACGAACCCATCTCTCCGCCCTGGGGTTATTTCCTCGCCTTTGTCGCTTATGCGACGGGAAGTCTGGCTCTATCGTTGGGCACCGATCATTTGGTGGCAGATCTCTTTGAAAGCTTTTATCGCTACGGCTATTTGGTCATCGGGGGCGGACAGGTCGTTGTGCCGCTGATGTACAGCGAGTTGGTGGACATCAACCAATACATGAGCAATCAGGAATTTTTGACCGGATTTGGCTTGGTGCAAGGGTTGCCCGGACCGATGTTCAGCTTCAGCGCTTATGCAGGGGGCATGGCCGCCCGAGGGCAAGGAGTTTTGTTTCAGATTGCCGGTGCCATGACCGGGGGTGTGGCCATATTTCTCCCGGGTCTTTTATTGATTTTCTTTATATATCCCGTGTGGGAAAAGCTCAGACAGATCAAAGGAATCAAAGTAGCTCTTGGAGGAATCACTGCGGTAGCCGGTGGACTCATTGCCTCCGCAGCTGTGGTGCTGATGCAGCGGAGCGGCTTTCAACCCGATCATTTCCTGATCTTGATCATTACAGCTCTGTTGCTGCTTTCCCAAAAAATTCCCGCGCCCCTGATCGTGCTGATGGTGCTGGGCGCGGGCGTGATTCTGTAATCATAGAAATTGCGCTGTCTCTTGTGGATCGAGAAAGGTGGATCATGCTGAAGAGTCAAAAAATGAGAATGGTGGCTGTGGAAATGGACGCTTTAAAAATGGGAACCGGGTGGTCGGTTGACGATCTGTCGAAAGCGCAAATCTTTCT
>JAAYJV010000030.1 GCA_012522755.1 Candidatus Hydrogenedens sp. | reverse complement strand
GTTCAAGTCATTTATTGAATTCATTTGTATTTTGGCCAGGTTTTGTCTTCATTTTCCCGGTTCCCAGGATCAGGTTGACTGATCGTTGCATCTGCCTGTTCAAGAAAAGCCAATTTGGACAAGGATGACTGATGAGAAAAAAAAGACCGTCCGGAGAGTTCCGAACGGTCTTGATATGAATGCAGTGATTATTTGATTACAGCACGGAAAAGGAAGCCTGGCCGCTGATGGCGGAACGGGAAGTCCGTACTGTCGTGAGGATGGTATAGTTTCCGGGTGCGAGATCGGAGGGCACACGGAAAGGCTGTGTGCTGACCCAGGTCCCATCTTCACGTGTGAAGGACTGGGAGGAGAGGTCAGCGACGACACCGCCATTCTGGAGCAGTGAGCGTTGTTCGCTTACCTGGATGGCCCCGCCTGTTCCCAGAAGTGCATATTGAATGCTTGAGTCAATCATTTCTCCGGGTCTGGCTGTAGCGGGGAGAATTTCCGCCCGTTCCAGGGTGAGCATTTCGCCTTGTGCGTTCTGATAATTATAGGCTGCTGCGGTTTCTTCGCGGCTGCGCATTTTCTTGGCTTTGATATCGTGGGCGATGAGGCCTGTTGCGGCGCCGAGAGCTGCACCGATGGCTGCACCTTCCAGTGCTCGACCGCTCTGGTGGCCGATGATACCGCCGGCCAGTGCACCGACTCCGGCACCGAGACCACCAGCCTGCCCATAGGTTTCACATCCGGTGAGAGAGAGGAGCAATGCTCCAGTGAGGAGTACTGTGAGACAGGTGACAGCAGTTTTTTTCATCATGATTTTTCCTTACTTTATGCGGTGCAGCACCGCACATGGCTTCAGTTATTCAATTCAGACGTATTTGCATGTATTTTATTCATTATACCAGCCATGATTTCCGGGCAGCAATTATGTTGTTCCATGCAGGTACAGCGCATTCACGGAAACAAGAGGGCGGGCGAATACATTCCGGACTGATCCGGCTGCTGTGTTGTCATCCCTCATCTTCTGATAAGCAGAGCACCACACAGCCGCCACCAAATGATCTTTTGCCACAGAGACACAGAGAAGCCAGAAGCCTGATCTCAGACGTCTCCATTCATCCAAGCCGAGTCCTCGACTATTTTTTACCATCGGGCGGCTGCGTAGCCAGAAGGGCCAGGGCCTCACGGCTTCGGGCATGTTGCACGGCATCAGCAATCAGGTAAAAATGTTTGCCCTCCGGCTGTGCTTCAAAGGGAGTCCAGCCCTCTTCAGTGACAGTCACTTTCCCCGCCGGCGAGAGGTCATAGTATCCCCGGTCGGGACGGACAGCCCAAAGGACACTGGTCAGATCCCAGCAGGGGCGCTCATGAGGCGTGGGCTCATACATCTGATAGGCTTCCGGCAGGGGATGTTTTTCCGCGTACGCGAAATCATGATCAATGGTCACAGCGGGGAAGGTGATGGCCAGTCCGATTTCATAGCCGCTGAAAATAATCGGTGTGGGCCATTCCTCAACGAGTTTTTGCGCCGGGGGCACATCCATGACCACATTGTATTCCCTATGATCAGGCGATCCGGGGATATCCTCAAAGGCTCCGGCCATGATGGAAATGCACTTCACTTTTTGCGCAGCCAGTTCTTTCCCATTCAGGGGCGAGAATTCATCCCCTTCACTGTCGAGAAGGCGCGCCAGGTTGGTGGAAAAGCCCACCTGCACAATCACCACGGAACCATCATCCTGAGCGGCCAGGGTCTTGCGCAACACTTCCGTCGCATCGGGCGCATCATCGCCAGTCAACTGATCATGGGGATATTTCAGGGCATCCCCTTCTTTCTTTCTCGCAACAGCGGTGAACTTGCTTTGCTGAGGAGTGACACCGCCTTTCACGATTCCGATCGGGATGCCGCCCCGTCCGTAAAAATGGTTGATGGCATCCACACAGGGCACACTTTCTTCATGATCTTTGGTGATCGTCACAGCCAGCAGCTCGCATTCTCCGCGGCTTTGCAAGGCATGGATCACGCCCAATGCCAGAGCATCATCCACATCGTTTCCGATATCCGTATCAAAAATCATTTTGACCGGTTTGTCGGGCATGGCACTTAAAAATTCGGCCGCAGGCGTGGCCGGTGCCGTGAGCAGAGCCAGCATGATTCCAAGACAGATCATTGTACTTTCCTTTATCGCTGTGAATTATCCCAAGGGGGTTGTGTCGCTTTTCCGGAGAAACTTCACCATGCAGCATAGCACAGCCAACCCCCCTGTGATCCAGAAGACAGAACCACTGACCGGAACCTGGCGATAAGGTTCCACCACCAGACTCAGCGTGGGAGAGTTGCGTGTATAGAGATCATCGCGCACTTCACAAAAATAGCAGCCTGTATCCTCTGTGCGTGCCGACGGAAAATACAGCGTCGGCCCCGTCTCATCTTCCAGGCGTTCATGAACACCGTCATCCAGAATGCGGTACCACTGATAACGGAGGGTTCCCCGGCCATGATTGACCAGGGGCCGAAGGGTCACCTCTTCCTCTTCCAGAGCCGTATACAAACCCATATGTTCAGCCCGCACTTCCAGAGCCGCTTCTTCAAGACCCAGGCGGCGGTTCCGCTGACTTTCGTAGAGCGACTGCGGCTCCAGAAGATCCGCCTCGCCGATGAACTCCGTATAGTCCCAGGGTTCCGTGCCCGTTGTCAGGCCGCCTATGACCTGATCGCCCAGTATTTTCACGCTGATATTTTTGGTTCCGATCACATAGCCATGGCCATAGTTGTAAGAACGGATTTCCGACTTGTCCTTGCCCCGTGTATTCCACATGACGCATTCAGTAGCACTGTGACCGGCACCCGTACTGTAATGGCGGCGGTTTCCAGCGGACCAGCCATCATCAAAAACACAGGAATCCACCAGGCAGGCCATGGACAGAGAGTGGTGATATTCACTGAAAGTTCTCACAGGCAACTCCATACCCTGAAGTATAAAGACCTGGGCACTTCCAGTGCTTTCGCAGCGCAGCCAGACAATCCCCGTCGCTCCGAAGCCCCAATTCTGAACAAAATTGTGACGGCCTTTCCGGGCGATACAATCCTGATACAGAATCTCGTTGCTCTGACGCACCTCAAACAGATAGCCGTTGCCGCCGTCGCCACGATGTTGTGAATTCTCAAACTGACAGGAGGCCACAGTCACGTTCTTGGAGCCATGGATCCGTATCCCGCCGCTTTGCACATGTTTTTCCAGCGGATCTTCAGCGGCCGGGGACTGAAAACTGCGGACACGGTAGACAAAAGAATCCTTCACTCCCGACATCTGGATGACCTGGGTCTGGGTCTGCGTCCAGGCCGAGTCCCGGTCAATGGCATCGGAAACGGCCAGATTCATGACGCCGCATTCGGAAAGAAAGCCCCGGCTGAGAGTCAACACAGCCTGATCCCTTATTTTGGCCTCATAACGAAGGGGAACATCCAATGTCACACGCTGCGGCTCCGAATCCCGGTCAATGGATACAATCCGGCGCCGGAAAAAAGGTTGCCAGCTTCCGTTGAAGGCCTTCCACACACCGGTCATCCCATGCTCTTCCACAAATTCATCGCTGATGGTCCAGCCTACAGTCACATCATCGCCCGGTACGAAGGCGGAAGCATCAGCCACAAAGATGTCAAAGGACAAAGCCTCGCCGTCTTCAACGAGCAGCGTCGCTGAGGATTCTGTCACTGCGCCCTGAAAACTGATATGCCCACGGCCGCCACCGGTATGGCAACGGGTAAAATACAGATGGGTGTTGCTCGTACATTCGCCGCACAAAACGATATTCGATTGTTCAATGAACAGCTGGTCATCAAAACGATAGATGCCCGCCGGAAAATAAACCAGCCCGCCACCAGCCGCCTCAGCCGCATGGATAGCCGCCTGAACGGATGCCGTAGAATCCGCCTCGCCCTGAGAATCAGCTCCGAAATCAGCGACTACATCAAAGTGGGGACCGAGATTCGCCGGATCAGGCAGGTTCTCACCATGACGATATCCCGCATAGGAAAAATCATGAAAGAAGCGCCCCTCTCCATCACTGAAACCCGGCGTCCAGTTTTCAGGATACAGAACACTGCGTTCGGCTTGCGCTACCTGGAAAGAAAAAAGAAGCATGATCACCAGACATAGAGAGGCTGAAAGTCGCATAAGGGTACCTTACAAAAAAAAATAAAAGATCAGAAGAAAATAAACAGGATATAATGCGCCCCTTACAAAACAACTCAAGGAGTATTTTATCATATTGGCGGAGGGAAGTGAATGGCGAACTCTGTGAAATCTTCCCTCCTGCTGAGTCCTCCCACATACGCTTGCCCGATAATGGTTATGCTAAAATGAAAGGTGAGGAAATCGTTAACCGAAAGGAGCCTTGGCGATGACCAATCCACTCGATGAACACATTGACTCCTTTCAAACCACCATGGATGCAATCAAGATTGCACGGAGCAGCACAGCCACAACCAAATGAACTTTTCTTTTTCCAACCACGAAGTCACGAAGGTACGAAGATTCACGAAGAAAATGAGAGGAAGAGGCTTATGTGTCTCTCCGGAGTCTCTTTTGTATCCCAAGACATGCCTACGCCCCTCCCACATCCGCCCGATCCGACCGATCCGACTGATCCGTCCGACTCTCCGGAGACCACTGAATCCTTCAAGTCTCTTAAATACCCTGATTCCAGCCCTCGCCGCCATTGCGGTTTTTTTGCCTTTTTGTTCTTCCAAGAGGCAAAACCATATGTTGTGTATTCTGTGGCTAATGATTTGACCTCAAGTATTTTCCGGCGTAAAGTTTTCTGAGGAAAGGATTTGTTCGAGAAAAGAGAGATATCATGCCGCAATCAGGTTTATAATTTCTCCGGGTCATCATACGCTGTCTGCCAATGTGGAAATTGGCGTTCCCAGGAGTGACTCTCAACGTCTTTCAGGGTTTCCAAAGGCATTATTTATTCGTGATTATCGGAAGATAGTTTGCCGAATCGGGCACCTCACAACATCTTGAAAGTATATGACTTGCACAGTCAACAACATAAGCTTCTTCGAAAAAATGATGGAAGTTGACGGATAGTAACACGGTGCGTTCTCGATCAACGAAACAATCCCCTGTCCAAAACAAGCTTGTATGGTCTCCCTCAAGAAGAAGGGCACGAGATTCTTGACCACGCGGAGAAACAACTGAATAAGTTGGTGGCCTTTGTGCTTTTTGCAGCATTCGAACGAACCCTTCGCGATCACCTCTCAAGCAGTCTGGACCCCATATCAGAGGCACCAACAACCCCCGAAGAACTGGCTGAAAAACTTCACAATTTTCTGAACAATGGCGTTGATCGTTGGGCAATCGATAAAGTCATTGAAATGTTCAATCCGCCGGCAACGGAGCAGGATGTCAACAACGCCATGAATATCCGGACGTTTCGCCATCACGTAGCTCATGGCGACGCACCCCCGAACGCCATCCCTCCCAAAACAGCATATTCACAGCTGACAGACTTTCTCAAGAATGCCGGGCTTGTCTGACAATCAAAGCAGCTTCCCCTTCCTTTTCCCCATTCTCCAGAAGACTGATATAATAGAAAAAACCATTTTCACTCTGGAGAAACGCCATGTCCATTTATCTGAGAGTCGCCTTTGTCCTTCTTTTATCCCTCCTCCTTCTGTACCCTGTCGCGCACGGCGGCGAAGACCACTGGGGTCCCTGTCCGGCTTCTCCGGCTGTGGTGAATCCTCCGACCCTCTCTCCCTTGCAGGAGGTTATTTCACTGCGAGGCGAATGGGATTTTGTTGTGGACACGACCATGCACGGTCGGCATCGCATGGGCAAAGGGCCTGACTGGCGGGAGCCGGACTGGAGCGGACTGCGGAGCATCGAAGTGCCGGGCTGCTGGGAGGCGCAGGGTGTGGGCGAGCCGGGCATGAGCCAGACCTGGGACCCTGTTTTCGACAGGATTCCCCGACCCCTCAACCATGTTTTCATGGGCACGGCCCGCTACAGAAAAACAGTGGAGATTCCCGAGAACTGGCAGGACAAACGCATCTGGCTGAAAATAGGCGGAGTCCGTACGGAGGCCTGGCTGTGGGTGAACAAACAGCGTGTCGCCCATCTCAATACCTATTGCGGCTGCTATAAATACGACATCAGCGATTTTGTCATACCCGGCGCCCCAGCCGAGATTGTCGCCACGGTACGCAACGACTCGCCCAGCCGTAAAGGGTGCATGAACGCTTTTCACCGCTTTGGCGGCTTTTACCGCGATATCGAATTGGAAGCCACGCCGCTGACACGTCTGGAAGATGTCTGGGTGCAAAGCCTCTTCGATGAAAAAGCCGCCAGGATTCATGTGAGCCTGTGTCACGTGGGCGAGACCGAGCCGGGAAATCTGGAACTGGCCGCCACGGTCACCACTCTTGACGGCGCAGCGGCCGGAGCCTTCAAGCAGTCTGTCACACTGGATGCCCAAGGGAAAGCTGATATCGCCATCGATACGCCACTCAATCCCTTTCATGCGTGGAGCCCTGAAAACCCCCATCTTTATCAGGTGGAAGTGACACTTCTCAAAGACGGCGCCCCTCTTCATGGATGGGTGGAGCGTTTCGGAGTGCGCAAGCTTGAGGTTCGGGGCGACCGTTTCTATCTGAACAACGAAGCCTTTTTCATCCGCGGTTATGGCGACGACTATATCTATCCGATCACGCTCATCTCTCCGCCCCGGCGGGAGGCTCATCTGGAAAATCTGGCCATTGCCCGAAAAGCGGGTTTCAACTACGTGCGCCATCATACCCACTGTGAGATTTCGGAATTTTTCGAGGCCGCCGATGAAAAGGGCATTCTCATCCAGCCCGAGCTTCCTTATTATCACGACATCACCACGGAGGCCTTTCCCTTTGATCCCATGGGCGATTTACAGGAACTTTACCGTCATTACCGGCGCTATGTCTCCTTCGCATCTTACTGTACCGGGAACGAAGGACATCTGGGCAGCCCTCTCGATCGGGAAATCTATGCCTGGGCGAAAGAACATGACCCCGATCGGATCATGCAGCATCAGGACGGCGGATGCAATACTTCCGAAAACGCCGACTATGATTCGCCCAATGGATATCAGGGCATGGCCAGTTCCATTGTCCCCTGGAAACCCGGCACCTTTGACGCCCTGGAAATGCCCTTCATCGCCCATGAATATCTGAATCTGGGCATCAAGATGGACCCCCGTACGGCGCCCCTTTTCACAGGCGCCATCCCTGCACCACGCACGCTGGAAGACTATGAGGCGACCCTGGCAACAGCGGGGATCAGCCGATTCTGGGGCGATGCCTGCCTGCGTGCCGCCCATGGTCTGCAGGGCTATTATCAGAAGCAGGGCATTGAAGCGGCCCGCCTCGATCCCGCCTGTGACGGTTACTCCTACTGGACGCTCATCGATGTCATGGTCCGGCAGGAAAACACCTATACAGGCCAGGGCTTTCTCAATGCCTTCTGGCTGCAGAAAGAAGGGGGCTTGTCTCCCGAAGAGTTTTCCGTCTTCAACAGTCCCACGGCACTTCTCGCCGACCTTACTGAGGTCAACGCCATCGCTGTTACAGGAGACAGCCTGACCATCCCGCTGTGGATCTCCCATTTCGGCGAGGAAGCACTCCCTGAAAGCCGCATCCTCTGGGAACTGAAAACAGAGAGGGAGACCCTCCTCAAAGGTGACATCCCGAGTGCAAGCTATGCCATCGGTGATGTCCGTGAAATCGGCGCCGTCACAATGACCCTCCCCGAACTGGCACAACCTGTTCAGGCAACCTTCGAAATCCGGCTGGAGGGAAGCGCCCTGAGCAACCACTGGCGATTCTGGCTCTTTCCCGAACGCAAGGCCATATCAGGAGAAGGTCTTGCCGCCACGGAAGATATTCACCCGGAAATTGCCCGGCGCTATCCCGGCACGCAGCTCCTCGATGCACAATCAGCCGCGGAGGCCACCCTCATCATCGCTTCGGAAAACCATCCTCTCCTTCAGGATGAAGGTCTGAAAGATAAAGCGGTGCTCATCATCGGAGCGGCCGAGGGATCGCCCAACATCCGTCTGGGCTGGTGGTCTCTGGGCAATCAGCTGGGTACCGCTTTCGCTGATCATCCTCTCTTCGGCGATTTCCCCTGCGAAGAATCCATCTCGCCGCTCTGGTTCCGTCTCATCAAATACGGGAAGCCCCTGCCTCTGGAAGCTGATTCCGATCAGGTGGAGTATTTCGTCATAGGCGAGGGGCTGCACACCTACTTCAGCTATCTGCACCGGTTGAAAGAAGGGGACCAGCTTCCGCGCCTCTGCAGCCACGGTCTGGATCTGCTTGCAGACCAGCCCGAAGCGCTCTGGCTTATGGATCAGCTCATCGCCTATATGAAAACGGAGGACTATCTCAATTTCTGAAGCCTGGCAAATTTCAAATCGCCTTCGTTGACATATCCCCGGGAGTATTGTAAGATTGTGTGAGCAATTCCATAGCCACTGAGGCGATTTCAGAGCGAACAATCCTTTCGAGGAGCAAGCCGCCATGCTTAATCTGGCCCATTTTCTGGATGTGACCGCAAAGGCGCATCCCGATAAAAACGCCATCATTCTGGACGAAAGCAAATTCACCTGGGCGGAAATCGCATACGCCGCCCGGCTGATCGCAAACATACTCCGGGAAAAGGGAGTGGGCCCGGGCGATACTGTCGCACTCATGATGCCCAATACACAACACTTCCCCATGAGTTATTATGGGATCCTTCATACGGGTGCAGCCGTGGTGCCCATCAACATTCTCGACCAGCACCACGAAATAGAACATTGCCTTTCCGATGCGGGCGTTAAAGTATTTATCGTCGCCCAGGCCTTCGAAGAGAAGGCGCGCAAAGCCTTTCTTTCCGCCGAATCCTGCAAAGATCTCATCATCGTCCCTGAAGACGGGAGCTGCGAAGAACCCGCGCTGGGCGAGAACTTGAACAACCTCCTGAAAGCAGCCTCCGGAGAATTCTCCAGCTATCACACCCGGCCCGAAGACACAGCTGTCATCCTCTACACTTCCGGAACAACGGGTACACCCAAAGGCGCCGTGCTCACCCATTTCAATATTTTCTTCAACGCCTATTACGTCTGTCAACATATATTCAAGGCCACACCCGATGATGTCATCCTCGGTGCCTTGCCCTTCTTCCACGCCTTCGGACAGACCTGCCTCATGAACGCCAGCATGATCGGTGGTACGGCCATGACGCTGCTCCCCCGTTTTGATACGGAAAAGGCCAGCCGGATCATCGCCCGCGATAAAGTGACACTGCTGGCTCTCGTGCCCACCATGTATTATTTCATCCTCGCCGGAGAGCACTGGCAAGACTATGATTTCAGCAGCATACGCCTCGCCCTCTCAGGAGGTGCCGCCCTCAGTGAAGACCTTTACCATCGCTTCAAAGACCGATACAAGCTCTCCATCCTGGAAGGATACGGCCTGTCAGAAACAAGTCCCGTAGCCTCTTTCAATTTCCCCGACGAAGAAGGGCCTGTGGGATCCATAGGAAAAGCCATATGGGGCGTGGAGATGGCCATACTCCGCGATGACGGAGAAAAAGGCCGGGCCGATGAAATAGGCGAGATCATCATCCGCGGCCACAATGTCATGAAACAATATCTGAACCGCCCTCAGGCAACCCGCGATGCCATTGTGGACGGCTGGTTCAGAACAGGCGATGTGGGCTATTACGACAAAGAGGGTTTCTTCTATATCGTCGACCGGAAAAAAGACATCATCATCCGCAGCGGCATGAATATTTATCCCCGGGAAATTGAGGATGCCCTCTATGGACATCCACAGGTATTGGAAGCCGCCGTTGTGGGTATGCCCGATCCCGCCCGAGGCGAAGAAGTCAAGGCTTACATTTCCACCGTCAATGGCGTCGCTCTCGACACCGAAGAACTGCTCCAATACCTGGAGCAACGCATTGCCAGATACAAACTCCCTTCAAGCATTGAGATCCTGGACACACTCCCCAAAGGTCCCACAGGAAAAATACTCAAACGGGAACTCAAGATCAGGGCACTGCGCAATAACGAGGGGAAGTGAGGCATACACCGGGTATTATCCTCTTTATTTCACCACAATGGGCACAGAGAGCACCGAGAAATGAAATGAATTTTTTAACCAGGTCAGGCACGAATACCCTATCACCTATCCCTTATCACCTATTCCCTATCACCTACAATACGCCCCTCCCACATCCGTCCGATCCGTCCGATCCGACCGATCCGACCGATCCGTCCGATTCTTCAAAGACAACGGAACTCTCCAAGTGTCTTATAACCTCTGGTTCCAATTCCAGCCTTCGTTATCCCGGTTTTCTTTTTGCACTAAGATGTCAGGTTCATAAAGGCCTCTGAGACTTACTTGGGCTCGCCATGCCGTATCCGCTTTTCCGATACAGTCCAAATTTGATACTATCAATCGGATTCACTGTCCCCTTCTTACAACAAAAGGGCTTTCAATAGCTCTCGAGAGTTTTGTATATGTCCCAGAACGGCACAGACCACAGCGAACAGAATCCATTGAACCGGAAAAAGAAATATAATGAAGCAGTCATTTCCCTTGGCCTGATCATCGCTTCTCTGCTTTTCGTTTTTCTGGTCTGCGAAACCCTCTTCAGAGTGCGGTCCATGCTTTACCCCCTGCAACTCAGTGATGTCATCGTTCAAGATGCAGGGCTGGGCTGGAAAGCACGGCCCAACTATTCCTTTACAGGGAAAGAAAAAGACTTTTCAGGAATTGAATTCGACCTGGAAATAGTCACTGATGCCGAGGGCTTCCGGGAATTCGGCACCGGGCCGGGCCCCTGTAAAGTCCTTTTTCTGGGAGATTCCTTCACCTTCGCAAAAGACGTTTCCCAGGAACACACCTACTACCGTTTCGCCGCAGAAAAAGCGCCCATCACCCTTTATGCCCACGGTACGGACGGACACGGTACCCTTCAGGAATACCTGGCTCTTCAGGAGTGGCTGGAAAAACTACAACCCCGGGTCGTCGTTTTACAGCTGTGTTATAACGACTTTATCGACAACCATCTCGAACTCAACAAAAACAGTGTTCAATCACAATGCCATGTGCCCCAGCCCTTTCTTTTGCCGGACAATACAATCCATTATCTCAACCCCGGTGACGGCCGAATAACTCAGACAGTCGGCTGGTTTCCTTCCGAATTGCTCAGATCCCTGGCCTATCGCATCGACAACCGCCATGGCTTTCCCGACAGAGAAAAGGCTTCGGAAACACTCATCGAAAACGGTGATCCAGCGGCCACAGTTCTCTTCGAGGAAAGTAAAAAGATCACCTCACTGATCATGAAAAGAATCCGGAAGGCCTGCGGCTCCATCCCCATACTGGCTTTTGATGTCTCCACAAAAGAACCTTATTTTTCAGCCTTTAAAGAAATCTGTGCTGAGAACGATATTCAATTTCTGGACGAAATAGCCCGGACTCTTCAGGAAAGATCCGCCTCCGGAAACAATATCTTTGCCTCTGATGGCGGACATTGGAACAGACTCGGACACCAGATCTGCGGAGAAATCCTGGTGGAATATCTCAAAGATCTCTGCATCGACAAGTGATGCGACCACCGATTCGATAAGCTGTCTTCAGATAATCACGAAGAAATAATGCCTTGAGGAACCCTGAAAGTCGTTGAGATTCACACCTGGGAGAACAAAAAGACGGAATAACCGGGGAGTCGGTCGGATCAGTCAGATCTGCGAGGGGCGGAGGGCACGTCTTGAAATACAAAATAGACTCCGGGGAAACATAAAGCTTTTCCTCTCAATTTTTCGCGTCCTTTTGCGCTTTTCGCGGTTAAATAATAAAGCATCATTTGCTTGCGGCTGTGCTGCACTGTGGTGAACACAAAAAAAGCCGCCATCCCACAACAGAATGGCGGCCGGGAAAACACAATCAAGAAATCAGAGGATATCATCCAGCAGAGAGGCGAATCCGTCGAAGCCCTTGGGAGAACTCAACACTGCTTCGCGCCATTCCCCATCAAGTCCCAGCGTCAGAGCCAGGCTGACTTTGGACATATCCAGATTGGAGGGGAAAGTGCCTTTCGGGAACGCATCCAGAGCCTTCGCACCATCCAAGGCGACAAAGCCATACACGCCTTCAGCAACAGTGGCGGCATCCACACCGGTAGCACCGGAGGGCTGGTTGAATTTTTTAACGGAAGTCGTCAGCATGTCTTCAGCGGGCGCCACAACCAGCGTGTTACCGGCAATGGCAATATGCAGATCCGTATCCTTGGACACTTTTTCATAGACATACACATCGCTTCCGTCCAGCTGATAGGAAGGCGCTTCAATATTGACAAAAGTCTTCAATATACCCGGAATCAAATCCGCCTTTTCCACTTTGGCCGCAAGCACCGCATCAGGGATTTTGCCTTCAATTCCATTGAGACCCAAAGCCAGCTCATCACCGAGCATCCCCGAGACAATGCGGATATAACCGCCCACCTTACGTGTGGAAGGTTCCTGTACCATGAGCAAACTCAGGCAATTCGTCAGTTCCGGTGTAAGCCGAAGATTCGCCACAAGCGGCGCATCCGCATTCAGAAAACCATGGAACCCCAGCGGGCCCGGCGAAGGAAGAGGCGCATTGCCCGTATCATGGGCCGCCGCACGGAGATAGGCTTTGCCCGCTTTCTCGCCAATGGCCAGGAGCAGCTCATCAGAAAAAGGACGGATCGTATCCAGCAGCGGTTTGATCTTGTCCAGTTCAGGAACAGAATCCAATAAGCCGCTCCCGTCCAGCAGATCCATCCGCGTAAAGGCAACCACTTCTTCCCGTGTGCCCGGCGCATAACGGACAGCCCGGGGACTTTCAATACGATCGGACATGCGATTCAGCATGGCAATGGAGGAGCCGATGAACACTTTGTTGCCCTGCAGAAAATAACCCACCTTGCTGGAATCAACAAATTTCGCCTGACGTCCGCCCGGCAGGTCCACATCTTCAGCGGAACTGCCGATGATTCCCGTGAGAAAATCCACCAGAGCCCCTTCGTCTTTCACCTGGAGCACACCGCCCACCCTCAGATCCTGGAGAGACTCAAAACGGACAAAAACAGCACCGGGCTGATTCACATCAATACCGACATTATCCAGACCCTCCGCCAGCGTATCACCGCCGAGCATGGCCGCAGCCATCTCAACATCAGAAGCAAAAGGCAGGGCCAGTATAGGAGCCGCTTCTTTTTCCACGCCCGCAATATTGGGCAGTGCCACAGCAAAATGCGCATCTTCGGGAAGCAGACTCAGCAGATCTGAAACAGAATCAGCCTGCGCCAGTCCCGAAACAGAACATAGAAAGATCAGTGCCATACCTGCCACAAAAAAGCGACTGTACCAGGGGAATTTACGTGTCATATCAGATTCTCCATCAACATGTTGGGGTTTAATGATCAGCGCCTGACCATCCGGCGCCTTCACAATAACATACTCACGGACTACGGCATATTCTCCCAAATAAAGGATAATTATCCGCCAATCACCAAGATTAGACAAAAGAGCCGCGCCTTTGGTTTCATTTTTCAACGGCATTTCCCGGTCTGCTACCCCTGTCCCCCGGCCAATTATCCCCATTCTCCCCAAAATCAGTACAATAGAAGGGTACACCAGACTACAATGCCTATATCCCTTTTTTGAAGGATCATCCATGAATCTCTCTCAACTGATAGACAGTCTGAAAGCTGATGACTATTTCTGTGACAATCTCACGGCCTGGCGAACTTTCCCGGAACGGCCGGCCCGCTTTGCCGATTTTCCGGAATCGGTCCATCCCGAGCTGGTTGCCGGTTTCCGGAAACGGGGTATTTCCCGATTATACAGCCATCAGCAGGAAGCCTTTTCCGCCATTGATGCAGGGAAGAACGTGTGTGTTGTCACCCCTACGGCCTCGGGCAAAACGCTTTGTTATAACCTTCCGGTGTTGAACCGGCTCATGTCCGAGCCGGAGAGTCGCGCCCTGTATCTCTTCCCCACCAAAGCGCTGAGTCAGGATCAGGTGACGGAGCTCACGGAGACCATCGACAGTCTGGATGTGAAAATAGGCGCTTATACCTTTGACGGAGATACCCCCGCCTCCGCCCGGAAAGCCGTCCGTAATGCGGGACACGTGATTGTCACCAATCCGGATATGCTCCATGCGGGAATTCTGCCCCATCACACCATCTGGGTCCGACTCTTTGAGAATCTGAAATATGTGGTCATTGACGAAATTCATCATTATCGGGGTGTCTTCGGCAGTCATCTCACCAATGTGCTCCGCCGCCTGAAACGGCTCTGCGCTTTTTACGGGGCCCAGCCGCAGTTCATCTGTTGCAGTGCCACCATCGCCAATCCTCAGGAGCTGGCCGAAAGGCTCATTGAAGCGCCCGTGGAGCTCATTGATGACAACGGTGCCCCGGCCGGTGAAAAACATTTTCTCTTTTACAATCCCCCTGTCGTGAACCGGGAGCTGGGTATCCGTGCCTCCAGCGTAAAGCGGGCAGGTCGCCTCGCCTCTTCACTGCTCTTCAAAAAAGTACAATCCATCGTTTTCGCCCGGAGCCGTTTGCGTGTGGAAATTCTGACCACCTATCTGAAAGATGCCGTGGAGCGTCGGGGCGGTGACGCGAGCAAGGTGCGGGGATATAGGGGTGGCTACCTGCCCACGGAGCGGCGCGAGATTGAGCAGGGACTGCGCAATGGCGAGGTCATGGCCGTAGTGAGTACCAACGCTCTGGAGCTGGGCATTGATATCGGCTCCCTTGATGTATGCATCATGTGCGGCTATGCGGGCGGCATCTCGCGTACCTGGCAGCAGGCGGGCCGTGCCGGACGGCGCAGCGCCACGGCACTCATCATTCTTGTGGCTTCCAGCGCACCCCTGGATCAGTACATCATCAACCATCCCGATTACTTTTTTGATCAGCGTCCCGAAAGTGCCACCATTGACGCCAACAACCTTTTTGTCCTGTCGAGTCATCTGAAGTGCGCGGCCTTCGAGCTGCCCTTTACGGAAGGCGATTCCTTCGGGCTGGATCCTTCGAGCACGGCGGAACTCCTCGATTTTCTCGCACAGCATCGTGTCCTCCGTAAAACACGCAATCGCTGGCACTGGAGTGCTGAGAGTTATCCCGCCTCGGAGATCAGTCTGCGCACCGCCGCACCCGGCAATGTGGTGATTCTTGACACGACTGATGAGGGCCGGGTCATTGGCGAGGTGGATTATTTCAATGCACCCGTGGAGGTATATGAACACGCCATTTATCTCCACGAGACCCGCCAGTACACCATCGAAAGGCTGGATCTGGAAGATCGCAAAGCCTATGCCCGCCCTGTGGAAGTGGATTATTACACCGATGCGGAACAGAAGGTTGATCTGCGGGTCATTGAGCGTTTTGAGGAAAGAGCCCTTCAGGGTGCGGAAGCCTGTCGCGGCGAATTGAGTGTCACCTGGCTGCCCACCATTTTCAGAAAGATCAAATTCGGTACCCACGAAAATGTGGGCTGGGGCGAAATTCATCTGCCTGAGCAGACCATGCACACCACCGGTTTCTGGATAGACTTTCCGGAGAATATCGGAGACCGTCTCAAGCTGGGTCAGGAAGCGCTGGGCGAGGCCCTTCATTCTCTCGCCAATGCTTTGCGCCAGGTTGCCCCCGTATGTATTCTTTGCGATCCTCAGGACATGCTGGCCACGGCCCGGCTCCGTGCGCCCGAATCGCAGCAGCCTTCCGTCTTTCTCTACGAACGTTATCCCGGCGGCGTGGGCTACAGCGAAAAGCTGCTCCATCATCATGAGACCCTGCTTGAAGCAGCCATCACACTGCTCGATGACTGCGGCTGCAAGGAGGGCTGTCCCAGCTGTGTAGGTCCTTCTCTGGAGGCGGGGCTCTATGGCAAATCCGGCGCCCTGGCTCTTGCCCGTTTTTGTCTGAGTGGAGAAGTCCCGGGCTCTGCCGAAGTCTGATCAGGGCTTGCGGATACAGGTATCAAACTGAGGAGTCGTTACCCGGCTGAGCGCACCTGTATCCTCATCGCGGATGATGAGCATGACCGCCAGCTTTTTTTCCTGAGCCAGGGCCAGTGCTTTTTCCGGACCCAGCACAAGCAGTGCCGTGGCGTAACCATCAGCCCAGGCGCAGGAGGGATGGATCACCGACACGGAGGCGAGGTCATGCTGCACGGGATGACCTGTAGCCGGGTCAATGGTATGGGAGATGCGTTTCCCTTCGTGAATATACATGTTCCGGTAATCGCCGGAGGTGGCCAGACTCCCCTCTTCCAGCTGAACAGCCATCTCCAACTCCCGGACCCCTGTGAGAGGCTTTTCAATCCCAAGACCCCAGGGCTCCTTCCGGGCATTTCTCCCAGCCACCCGCATTTCCCCGCCCACATCCACCATATACCGCGAGATTCCGGCATCTTCCAGTGCACGGGCCACCACATCAACGGCATAACCCTTCGCCACAGCGGAAAGATCACAATAGAGTAGAGGATCTTCTTTGACAATACTTCCCTCTTCCAGCAGCCTCAGTTTTTCATAACCCTGATGAAGAAGCAATTGACGGATCTCCTCCTCATCGGGCGGTTCACGGCGGGAACCCGGTCCGAAGCCCCAGGCATTGACCAGCGGTCCCACTGTAATATCCAATGCTCCGCCGCTTTCTTCGCTGATGGCCAAGGCAATGGAAAATACTTCGTAACTTTCCGGACTGAGGGAAAAGGGAGAAGGCTCAGCGTGACGATTGAAACGGCTCAACTCCGAGTCTTCTTTATAGGTCGACATGAGCGTGTTGATCCGGTCGAGAGCTGTGTCAGCAAGCTCCCGTATACGCTCTTCCGTCACGCCTTCCGGAGGGGCGACAACGGTAAGGGTATAAAAGGTGCCCAGCGCTTCGCCCCGTATACGGATGACTTCCGGCCCTTTACTCCCACAAGCGGAGAAGAGCAGGCCCAAGAGCAGCAGGAACAGAAGAGATAACCACTGCCGCCTGTGATTCATAATACGTTCAGTCATCTTCCATGATTCTTTCGAAGAAGTTTGTGACGTTAACGTTGAGGCATTGACGAGCCAGGTTGAGTTGCGAGCGTATTTGCAGGTTGTATGCCCTTGGATAATGCACAAAGTCGGGCTGTAAGTATGTCTCCAGGTCTTTAATCAGACGGATCGGACGAATCAGGGAGGGCTGAATGTAAGTTGCCCGATGTTATGTAAATACTTTCAGTTATTCTATTGTCTGGTGTCATACTTCCTGGGAACGCCAATTTCCACATTGGCAGACAGCATGTATCGACCTGGAAAACCAAATGGCCTGTTTTGCGACCTATGGTCTTTTCTTTTCATCTTCTTCGTGACGACCTGGTAAAAATTCTTCTCTGTGGTGAAAAGATAATTTACTCCCGGCTCAGCCGAAATCATCATACATGATCATTTCATCGGGTACACCGAGATCGGCAAGCATTTTCCGGCTGGCCTCCAGCATCTGGGGCGGTCCGCAGAGATAATATTCGATTTCTTCGGGCTCGGGATGTTTCGACAGGTATTCATCAAAGAGGACCTGATGGATGAATCCTGTGAGCCCTTCCCAGTTGTCTTCGGGCTGCGGTTCCGAGAGAGCCGTATGCCAGCTGAAGTTCGGATTTTCCGCTGCAATGGAATTGAAGTCATCCACATAAAACATTTCGCGCAGACTTCGGGCGCCGTACCAGAAGGTGACTTTTCTATCCGTCTTGATCCGGCGGAACTGATCGAAAATATGGGAGCGCATGGGAGCCATTCCGGCACCGCCACCGATGAAGCACATTTCACGCTCCGTCTCTTTGGCGAAGAACTCTCCATAAGGTCCGGAGATGATCACCTTGTCACCGGGCTTCAGATTGAAGATATAGGAGGACATGACACCCGGCGAATAGTTGGTATTGGGCGGCGGCGGGGTAATACGCACATTGAGCATGATCATGCCATGCTCTTCGGGATAGTTGGCCATGGAATAGGCGCGGGTCACATCCTCTTCCACAACAGAAGTGTATTGCCAGAGATTGCTGCTGTCCCAGACATCGCGGTATTCTTCTTCCACGATAAAATCGGAATATTTATCTTCGTGAGGGCCGCATTCTATCTGAATATAGCCGCCCGCACGGAAAGGAACATGCTCGCCTTCGGGCAGTTCGAGCACCAGTTCTTTGATGAAAGTGGCCACGTTATGATTGGAACGGACCGTGCATTCCCATTTGCGCACATCAAAGACTTCCGGAGGAATGGTGATGGCCATATCGTTCTTGACTTTGACCTGACAGGAAAGACGGACACCCTCGCGCTCTTCTTTTTTACTGATATGAGCCTCTTCCGTGGGAAGCAGGGAGCCGCCTCCTTCCTGGATGGCCACTTTGCACACACCGCAGGTGCCTTTGCCACCACAGGCCGAGGCCACAAAGATGCGATGCTCAGCCAGCGTACCCAGCAGAGTGCCACCGGCCGGCGTGACCAGCGCTTTGGACTCATCCTCGTTGATCAGTATTTTCACATCGCCGGAAGAGACGAGCTTCCACTTTGCCACCAGCAGAACGCCCACAAGCGTCAGGACGACAAAGCAGAACATGATGACACCCATTACAATGGTAATCAGGCCGCTCATGCGGGATATCTCCTTTGAAAGTTAGAGCTGGATGCCCGAGAAAGACATAAATCCCAGGGCCATGAGCCCTGTCAACATGAAGGCGATCCCCAGGCCGCGCAAGGCCGGCGGTACATTGCTGTACTTCATCCGTTCGCGGATGCCGGCAATACAGGTGATCGCCAGAGCCCAGCCCACACCGGCGCCCGTGCCATAGACAAAACTTTCGCCCAGATCATAACGGCGTTCCACCATGAACAGCGCCGCACCGAGGATGGCACAGTTCACGGCGATAAGGGGCAGAAAAATTCCCAGAGACGCATAGAGCCAGGGCACGTAACGGTCCAGAGCCATTTCAAGAATCTGCACAATGGCCGCAATGACACCGATAAAGCTCAGGAAGTAGAGAAAGGAAATGTCCACTTTGGCCAGGGAAGGATGGATCCAGGCCATGGCACCGGGAGCCATGAGCCAGGTATATACCAGATTGCAGATGGGCGTCGTGATCGCCATGACAGCCACAACAGCAAGTCCCAGACCCAGGGCATTGGATACTTTTTTCGAGCAGGCCAGAAAAGAACACATGCCCAGAAAAAAGGCAAGTGCCATGTTCTCAATGAAAACAGCCCGGACAAAAAGACTCAGATAATGTTCCATCTTACTCCAGCTCCTGCTGTTCGGGTTTCCACAAGCGAAGGATCCAGATGAATAAACCTATCAGGAAAAAAGCGCTCGGTGACAGAAGCAGCAGGCCGTTGGGCTCGTACCAGCCGCCATCAGAAATCTTGTGCAATACTGTAATCCCGAAGAAAGTGCCCGATCCGAAAATTTCACGAACCGTACCCACAAATAACAGAATCAAGGTATAGCCCAGAGCATTGCCCACACCGTCGAGAAAACTGAGCCAAGGCCCGTTTTGCATGGCATAAGCCTCAGCACGGCCCATGACAATGCAGTTCGTAATAATCAGGCCCACGAAGACGGACAGCTGTTTGCTGATATCAAAAAGAAAGGCCTTCAGAATCTGATCGGTGAGAATCACAAATGAGGCGATGATGGACAGCTGAACGATAATGCGGATGCTCGACGGAATGCTGTTGCGGATCAGGGCCACGGCCGCCGAGCTGCCTCCTGTCACAAAAGTCACGGCAAGTCCCATCACCAGCGCCGTGGCGAGATTGGTCGTCACGGCCAGTGCGGAACAGACGCCCAGTACCTGCACGGCGATGGGATTGTTGTTGAAAATGGGATCGAGCAGGGCTTCCCGTTGTTTCTTGTTCAACATACTCATGCGGTTCCATCCTCCCGATACTGTTTGAGCAAAGGTGCATAGCCTTCATCACCCAGCCAGAAGCGGATCATTTCCGTTACGCCCCGGCTCGTGATGGTGGCGCCACTCAAACCATCAACGGCATAAGGCGCTTCTTCCACCGATCCGGCTGCGCCTTTGACCACTTCAATGGCGGGCTGCCACGTATCGTCATAAGCCAGACGACCCGGCCACAGGGATGTCCATTTCGGATTCACCACCTCACCGCCCAGACCCGGTGTTTCAGCCTGGTCATAGTAAGTGAGACCACGGATCGTCCGCGTATCGGCATCAATGGCCAGAAATCCGTACATGGTCGACCAGAGCCCCTGACCCTCAATGGGCAACACGAACATGGAAAGCTCATCGCCATCAAATACTTCATAAATTCTGATCTGCTTCGGCATCGTGCGGATCCCGGCCTGGTTGACCGGAGCGGCTGTTTCTTCAACATTGTCTTCGTCAAAGCTGTCGCCGTCCACGTCACCCAGGATTTGGCCCGTACTCAGATCCACGACACGGCTTTTGATATTGCTGAAGAGCGTTTCAATCTGCGACCGATTCGCTTTCTCGCCCGGATGTATCAGACTCGCCGCAAGAAGCACGCTCTTCTGCTTCTCCAATTGCTTGTTGATCTCCTGACGTTCGCGCAGACCCACATTGGCCGCCGAAATCAGAATGGAGCAGATAAAGCAGAGCACAGCGGCGAAACCGAAGATATATTTCATGCTATATTGCACTGCGCGCGGCCCTCCTTTTGATGTTTTGGGCAACCACCACATAATCAATGAGCGGCGCCAGAATGTTCATAAAGAGAATGGCAAGCATCACCCCTTCCGGGAAGGCGGGATTGAGCACCCGGATCAGCATGGACATGACACCGATGCCGAAGCCGTATATATATCGGCCCACATCCGTATAAGTGCCCGTGACCGGCTCCGTGGCCATGAAAACCATACCGAAAGCGAAACCGCCCAGAACAAAATGCCAGTGGAAAGGGAGATTCATCATTTCATTGCTCTGAGAGCCGGCGAGATTCATCAAAACGCTCATGGAAAGGGCTCCGCCGATCATGGCAACCATGATGCGCCAGGAAGCAACACCCGTAATCAGCATGATGGCCGCACCGATCAGACAGGCCAGGGTCGAAGTCTCACCCATGGAACCGGGGATCCAGCCGATGAAAGCATCGAGCCAGCTCACGCCATGACCGTTGACCTCCATAGTGGAAAGAGCGGTCTGCCAGGCCTGACCATCGGCCACCGGAGTCGCCTCAGCCACACGGGCAAGAAGCGTGGCGCCGCTGTATCCGTCCACGGCCTGGGCGGGATCCAGTGCTACCCACACACGATCGCCCGAATTCTGAATGGGATAGGCGAAATACAGAAAGGCACGGCTCACCAGGGCGGGGTTGAAAATATTCATGCCCGTGCCCCCGAAAATCTCCTTGCCGATGACCACACCGAAGGCCGTAGCCATGGCAACCTGCCACAGAGGAATGGTGGGCGGAAGAATCAGCGGAATCAGAAAGCCTGTGACAAAAAAGCCCTCGTTCACTTCATGCTTGCGTACGATGGCTACAAAGACTTCTATGCCGCCGCCCACGGCAAAGCCCGTGATGAATACAGGGAGAAAATACAAGAGACCGTGGACGAAACAGGCCGGAACATTATCGGGACTGAAGCCCAGCCCGCTCGCGGCGATGAGGGCGCCGCGCCAGCCTTCGGGAGTCATCCCTGCAGCCAGCCCGGCATTGATCTGATAGCCTATATTCCACAGACCCAGAAGGATGGCCGGAACCAGAGCGATGACCACGGTGAACATGACCCGTTTCAGGTCGGCCGCATCACGGACATGGGGCGCGCCCTCCGTCACTGTTCCCGGCGTGAAATGAAAGGATTCTATGGCCTCAAAAAGAGGATAGAACAACTCCAGCTTGCCGCCCTTCTCGAAGAGCGGAGCCTGTTTGTCCATTAAATTGCGGATGAATTTCATGGCTGCCGTTACCCTTCTTTCTCGATGATGTCCAGGTTCTTGCGCAAAAGGGAAGCAAAATCTTCCTTGCCCGGATCAACAAAACTGCACAGGGCCACATCTTCCTCATCCAGCTCCAGACAGCCCAGCTTTTCCGCCTGGTCCACATCAAAAACAGCCAGTGAGCGGAACAGATAAGTGGGAAGAATGTCCAGAGGCATCACCTGTTCATACAGACCGAAGGCCACAATGGCACGATGCGAACCGTGTGTATTGGTGGTGAATTTGAACTTCTTTTTCGGAAGCAGATTGGAGAGGAAAAGACGGCTCAGCGAAAACTTGTTCGCCCCCGGGGAGAGCCAGCCCATAAAAACCTTTTCCCTGTCCTCAAGAAGAAGGCTGATCTGATTGTGAAAGCGTCCCAGATAACCCTGAACCTCGTCAGAAGCCGTCCGACCGCTCAGCACAGAGCCAGAAATCACACGAAGCTCCCCATCTTCCATCTCGTCACGGCTCAGGCTGTCCATACAGGCGCCCAGCCGTGTCCGGATAAGACGGGGATCTTTCGCAACCGGCCCGGCAAGACTCACAAGCCTGTCCACACACAGAACGCCCGTAAGCAGCAGATCACCCACAGCCATAAGATCCTGCAGACCTATATGCCATACCGTCTTGTCACGGCCCACGGGATCCAGCAGATGAATATGCAGGCCCACAGTACCGCTGGGATGAGGCCCGGAAAAACGCTCCACACGGACAGCAGAAGGAAGCTCGTCAGGGATAAAATCACATTCAGGTGCCACACAGAGCCAGGTGGTGCCCTCCGTCAGTTTGGATACGGCGGCAAGTCCTGTGACAAAAGCCTTCTCGCGCCCTTTCACAAGAGCATTCATGGGCGGTGCAAGAGGGCTGCTGTCCATGGCTGTCACAAAAATCGAATGGGGAACACTGTCAATGGGTGCCCGGCTGCTGAAAGGACGGGTCCGGAACGCAGGCCACATGCCCGATTCAACAAGCAGATCACGGATTTCCGCCGGGGAAAGATCCGACACATCCCGGCCGGACCAGGAAGAAAACTGTATCAGATCCCCTTCTCCGGGAGTACCCGAGGCCTCGGTCTCGCTCAATGCAATCACCACCGACTGAAGAGCGCGCCGTTCACCCCGGTTCACAGCCGTAACAGTGCCCCCGCCCGGTGCGGTAAAGACAACGCCAGGCGTTTTCTTGTCCTCAAACAGCGCCTGACCACGCTGTACCGCAGCACCCGGCTGAACCAGCATGCGCGGCTTGAGCCCCGGAAAATCCCGGGCCATGACAGCGACGTGTGTGGCTTGTTTTTCTGTAACAACGCCCGACGGCTCCCCGACAATGGGAAGTGTGAGCCCTTTTCGGATTATATGATCACCCATGGCAATCCAATGTCTCCCGGTTAACGCTTTTCGCATACTCCTGACCGGATAAAAAATGATTCGAGACCGATAAGGAAGCGCTGAAAGCAGTGTGGACGACTCTATAATTACCGGTAATTATAATACGGCATTTATGCATGATCTATCACGGCGCGCCCGGAAAGCATAACCGGGCAAGCAAAAAACGAAGATGCACTTCTCTAATTGTATGCATCACACGGATAAATAGCAACTTCTCACTTTATAAATGTCTTGCTCCAGTAGGAAATGGACTTCTCAATTGTTCATAATGTAACTATAAAAGGAGAAGCCATGACAAAACAACACCGTAAACGTTACACAGCAGAACAGAAATTGGCCCTGATACGCCGCCAC
>JAAYJV010000029.1 GCA_012522755.1 Candidatus Hydrogenedens sp. | reverse complement strand
GCCTCGGCCGAAAAGTTTTCTCAGTAATGGATTTGTTCGAGAAAAAAAAGATATCATGCCGCAATCAGGTTCTTAACTTCTTCGGGGCATCATACGCTATCTGCCAATGTGGAAATTGGCGTTCCCAAGTGCGCGACTCAAAGTCGTCAGCCCTATTACCTATCCCCTATTACCTATCCCCTATTACCTATCCCCTATCACCTATTCCCTATAATACGCTCCTCGCCCCTATTACAACCTCCGCCGTCACCCTTCATCAGGCGGATCCGTATCAGTCGACCCATCACTGATAGTCTCCTCGGAAACAGGTGCCTCCGCCGCAGCCTCTTCAGGAGCACTTATAAAGGTACAGGGAAGCATGCTTTGTATGGCCGTTTGCACCAGAGCATACTCGGCACCTGTCACAGAAAATTCATATTCTTCTCCCGGATCCACGATAAACTGCAGCTGCATCTGTTCCTTATTCAATTCTTCATGCAGAATCAGGGTACCCCCCCGGTGTATCTGGAACACCAGTCCCGGTTCCGTTGAGTCTTTTTTAATGGTTACCCGCACCGTACTGGCATGGTGGTCAAGCCAATCGGAACCACTGGACTCCCAAAGCATTTTCTGATGTATGGGCGTAATATAGTTGGGCATCCGGGTCAGCCCGGAGTTCTGCACTACTCCTTTGCCTTCCAGATTATCCCGAAGTATGGACAGTTCCTGAAAAGGATGAATGAATTCGCCGTAACGGTAGCACTCAGCCAGCCAGAAACTGCATACGGCTACAGACCATACAAAAACAATGTGGGCGGCCCAGGCAACCAGAGCAACTCCCGGATGAAGTCTGTATGCGAGCATCATCAGAAGCAACGAGATAAAAAGCGTACTGAGGAAGGCAAAGAAAATCATCGTCTGAGGCAGCAGGATCAATGTGGCGGCCAAACTCCCCAGAAAGAGACCGGAAATATAAAGAAGAATGGCCGGAGGCATCATCCTGATACGAGCCAGACGCAGAGCCAGTTTCAATGCGAAAGGCCACCAGAGAACCAGTACAAAACTCATGACAATACGGCTGGGCACGAGTACCTGATCATAAATCTGTGATAAGTCACTGAGCCCTTCGGGATCTCCTTCCCGGAATGCCAGGATAAGCCTGAAAGCAAAATAAATCGATACCAGAAAAAGTGCAAAAGAAGCGAGCATGGCCGCACTGCTGATGGTTTCCGGACGGAGCAGATAGGGACCGTGGGCCTGAACAGAGGGAAGATTCAGAAAGGAATCATGACGCAAAGTCAGGGCTGCATCGCACTTCCAGCAACGCTCAAAATCTTCGCTGTTCTGAGAACCGCATTGAGGACAGATGATACCGACGACGGGCGGTTCAGGCGGCAGGCCCGCAGCGGAATCATAAATGCCTTCATCTTCATCATCCTGAATATAGGGGCTGCGGCAGGTTGTCTTCAAAAGAATGCGGATCTTCTGGATATGCTTCTGAGCGCGGGCATGGCCGGGCTGAAGATGCAGCACATCCTCCCAGACATTGAGTGCTTCCTGATGTTCTTCCGAACGGGTCAGTACATGAGCCAGTTGTTCACGAAGTCCGATTTCATCAGGCCATTCCATAATGGCTTCACGCAAAGCCTGCGCCGCTTCGGTATAGCGGCCCATCCGATAATAGACAGCACCCAGATAACGCCTGGCGTTCAGATAAGGGCGCCATTCGTTTTTCAGAACCAGCAGATGCTCCAGAGCAAGCCGGTATTCATGAGCGGCATAGAGTTGTTTTGCCAGAAGCCAGCGTTGGGGATAGTCGTCGGGATGGTCTTCTACAAAAGCCGCAAGTTCCCATAGATCGGACATAAAAGTTTCCTTTTAAGGGAAAAACAAGCCAGATTTCACTTACGCTTTTTGCCGCCTTTCTTTTTCGCGCGGCGATTTTCTTTCTTGCTTTTTGCTATCTGACGGCGACGGATACGGAACCAGATTTCATTGCCCAGTGTGACAAGAACACCGGAAATAATGGCCGCACCGAACAGGCCGGTCACCACACGTGTCAGCGTATTGGCCGTATCATAGGTTATACTGTAAACAAATATGATGGCTGGTCCCGCCAGAACCACAGTCAACAAAAACCAAAGGAACCACCCGAGAACGGCTGGTTTTTTAAGGGTTTTCAGTAGCTTCCGAAATGTCATAACTTTCTCCAAAAAGAGTATCAGGCTCTTCTTCCCGCTGGGGAAGAGTCAGCAGAAAACAGGCACCCTGATCGCTGTCCAGCACTTCCAGGGTACCGCCATGTTCTTGCGCAATTTTGCAGGAAGAGGCCAATCCGAGGCCCGTGCCACGACTGCCTTTATCAGAATAAAAAAGATCGAAAAGATGGGGGCGAACCTGGGGAGAAATCCCCGGACCGTTATCCGAAATCCGGACACAGCGGCACCCGTCCTCTTTTTTGAAAAGAGTCAGGGTGATACATCCCTTTTCAGGAGGAACGGCCTCCATGGCATTCACTACCAGGTTCAGCAGACAGCGGGAAAGCAGATCCGGATCAGCGGAGACAGGATCCACGTTTTCATCAGCCTTCACTTCCAGACACACCCCTTTATTTTCACATTCTTCCCGGACATCTTCACAGACTTCCATCACAATCTCATGAAGCCGGCATGTCTGCAAAAAAGCTTTGCGCGGTTTCGCAGCGAGAAGCAGGTCTTGAACAAAACGGGAAATGCGCTCTGTACTGCGGAAAAGAATGGGCCAGATTCGACGGATCAGAGGAAAATCTTCCTTCTTCACAGCCAGATCAATGAGTTCAACACTGCTGCCCAATCCTGTAATGATGTTTTTGATATGGTGTGTCAAGCTGGCAATGGCCTGCCCGATGGCGGCCAGACGTTCATGCTTGATCTGTGTTTCAATAAGACGCGCATTGACCACGGCCGTGGCCGCCAGGAAGGAAAATACTTCCAGAACATGCTGATCCATGGCTGAAAAAGCGTCTCCGTCCACTTTGTTCACCAGTTCGAGAACTCCCACAAGCCTGCCCCGTTCCATCATGGGCACGGCCAGAAGATTGCGTGTCTGAAACTGGCTCGCATCATCAGCACCACTGTAGAAGCGCGAATCGCGGCTCACATCGGGCACATGAATCACTTGCCTGCTCTGGGCCGCCGTCCCGGCTATCCCCTGCCCCATCTTCAACCGGATTTCTTTTTTGAGTACTTCAGGACTGCTTTTATCTCCCAGCACAACATGAAAAAAAAGTTCTTCCGTCTTCTCATCATAGAGCATCACGGAAGCCGCTTCGGCCTGGGCTACCTGACGTCCCTCGTCGCCTATGCGCTCCAGAAGCAGATCCAGATCAGTCAGGATGGCCATGAAACTGTGAACCCGGTGCATGGTTACAACAATACGGCGCAGTTCTTCCGGAGACGCTTCCTGCAACCAGGGCTGCTTCTCGTCCAGCTGATCTGCAAAAAGATCTGAAAGTTTATCTGAATGTGTGGCTTCGGAGTTCACAGTGGGAATACACGTTTCCGCTTCAGTTCAATACAGTACTTCGGATGACTCAGCCAGGCTGTTCCAGGGACAGGATCGCCTTTTTCGGCTGTATAAAGATAATAACAGTGTACCCCAGAAGGGTTCTGGATACAAAATATTTGTCTCAAAAATGAGCGACAGACTTGCAACTGAAATACAGATTCCTCTCCGGAATAACGACAGAAAAAGCGCTCTGTCCACTTGCTTCACTGATTCACCATCAATAACCCGGCCCCACCCTTCGCTCCTTTTTACAGCTGCATCACAACGCTTCTGATCATAAAAAAGCGAACAGGCCTCCCCCATCTTTTGTTGTTTTGGAAGCGCAAGAAAAAAACAGTATAATAAGCCTGTGGTATTTCACTGCTCTCTGGAAGAAATGGAGTTACTATGTCTACGCCTTCAAATTATCCCAAACGGATCGTTGTCAAAATAGGGACCAATCTGCTCACGGGCAGGCGCGCTTTTGACGGTCATATTCTTGAAGGGCTGGTTCAGGAAATTGTCTCCCTCAAACAAGTGCAGGGGCTGGATGTGCTCATAGTCACTTCCGGAGCCGTGGGCTGCGGAATGGATGCACTGGGTCTTAAAAAACGTCCCGTGGCACTGCCCGAAAAGCAGGCCGTTGCGGCTGTGGGCCAGGCGCGACTCATGCACTATTACGAAACGCTTTTCCGCGTTTATGGCCGGGGCATGACAACAGCGCAGATACTGCTTACCCAGGCGGATCTGGATTCGAGACAGAATTATCTGAACATACGCAATACCCTCTCCACCCTCTTCACCATGAAAGAAGTGGTACCGGTCATCAATGAAAATGATTCCACCGCTACGGAAGAACTGCGCTTTGGTGATAATGATACGCTGGCAGCGAAAATAGCAGCCAAAGCCAATGCGGATCTTCTGATCATTCTGACAGATGTGGACGGCCTCTATGACAAAAATCCCCGGGAAGATGAGACAGCCTCTCTGATACGGGAAGTGACTCATATTACCGAGGAAATTGAAGCATTGGCAGGAGGTGCGGGAAGTATCGCTTCCACAGGAGGGATGCGCACAAAATTGCAGGCTGCAAAAATCGCCGTCGCCGCCGGTGTGGATTGTATCATCACCTCAGGATACAGAAAACAGGTACTCCATCAGGTACTCGCCGGCGAAGCGCCTCACACCCATTTCAAACCGGCAAAAGTGGCTTTGTCCCACCGGAAACGGTGGATTGCCTTCGGCCGGAGTGTCTGCGGCACTTTACAGGTGGACGCGGGAGCCACCACCGCACTGGTGGAAAAGGGAAAGAGTCTTCTCCCTGTAGGAATCATGAGCGTGGAAGGTCGTTTCGGTGCGGGAGCGGCTGTGCGTATTGTTGACCCTGAAGGAGCCATGATCGCCTGCGGGCTCGCCAATTATGACAGCGACACAATCGCACGGTTACAAGGAAAGAAAACCGAAGAAATCGCCTCTATTCTGGGGCATAACGACTACGATGAAATCGTCCACAGAAATAATATGGTGCTCATGCATTAAATGAGCCGCACCCTCTTTTAATTGCTGTCTTCTTCCTGCACAGTCACACAGTCTTTGAGAATCAGAGTTTCATCCCGGCTGTAAATGGCAAATTTCGAACATCCCTGATCCCGGGCTTCATCTTCAACAAAGCCGGTCATGGCCGCTCGCCATCCCCTGAGTTCCTCGCGCTCCCACAACTGTTGTTCCTGTTTGCTCAATTGATACCGCCACACAACTCTTGCCATAAGAGAAACTCCTTTACTTTGAATACCTCTGAAAAAGAAGTATTTCAATGCTTTTGGCTCAGCCAGGAAGCAATGACAGGAGACTGGTCGCAGTACGATGAAATGAACATGACAGGGGCGCCAGTCTTATGGGTCAGCCAGATCAAAGACGCCTGAACCTCGTCTTTTATCTTTTTCGCCCTGGCAATCCGGTTTCTCCGGACTAAGCCCTGAATTATTCAATTATCTTAACATATGAGGAGCCTGAAAAACAAATGGCACCGGCATATCTGAGATTATTTCTCTTTTATCAGTTCATAAAAGCTGTTTTAAGTGACTTTTGCAGAAATAAAATTGGAAAGGGAGGAAGCGGAAAAGTGCGGCCAGATACAGAGAAGATCAGCCTGCAGAAATGGCTTTATTCATTGGATCTGCTCTGGAGCCAGGAGATCTCGCCATTTTGGAGCACTTCATTAATGGCGTCCATGATGGAGTGTGTATTTCCCTGCCTCAGATATTCATCCAGATAATTCATGTTTTCCAGAAAAAGATCCAGACTTTCCACAAAGAGCGTGTAGGTATTTTCCATAATCTGGGTCGCACCGGGAATATTTAATATCTGAATGAGCGTGCCGAGAGCATCCACAGCGGCCATCTGCATATCCAGCCCGGCAAGCTGTTCATTGGCAAAGGTGGCACTGGAAATGAGTTGACTGCCCAATTCACCGATACTTTTATAAATGGCGAAGGCTGTCTCAAAATCGCCAATGGACTCAAAATAGTTTCCGTAATCCAGGAGATCATCACGCATCTGCTGCAGGTAAGCATACTCTTCTGTTCCTGCGTAAGAGGCGGCCAGAGCCGCGGCTGCATCATCGGGATATCCGGCCGCTTCAAGAACGGCACGGTGGTTCTGTGCATTGGCCAGACTATAAGCGCTGGCGGATGAGAAGCGGCCCGCTTCCTGAAGTGCCTCAATACCACTGGCATAATCGCCCGTGGAAAAATATAAATGTGCCTCCATGAACTGAAAGAGGCTGTTGTCCGGATCGAGACCACGCAAAGCCACATGCATGGCCAACGCTTCTTCCTGGTATTGGGGATCATCGCCGATCATCTTTGCCAGAGCCAGGCGCAAAGCAGGATCCTGATCCTGCATCTTGATGGCATCACGTAAAAGAGCAATCGCTTCATCTCTGGGCAGGAAACGACTCAGGGCTGCCAGCTCTGAAGGTGAGAGGCTGCCCTCGGCCATAAGTTTTCTCGCCTGATCAGGATCAAGAGCACCCCAACGGGCCAGAAGAGCAAGCGCATCAGATTTGCCATCCATAGCGTTCTGACGCAACTTCAGAATCTCGGCCAGACTGTGTTCTTCTTTTTTGTTTTTCAAGACTTCTTCGCCCTGCTCTTCCTCATAGGGTGTGGGCCGGTTGAGGGACGATAAAACAACAGAACCTTCCCCTGAAGCCATTTTCAGGGTCATCACTTCGCCTTCCGATGCCTCCTTTTTTTGATCGGAAGTCGACTCCTGGGGGCTTTGTTCCAGAACAGTGCGTACACTGGGAACAGTCCACTGAGACAGGGCGGGACGGATCAATTGCGCGAAGAGAATACCGAAACCCAGAAGAAGGCAGGCTGCGAGGGTAAGCCACAGCTGTGCTGATGCCCAACTTTCGCGACGGCGCGAAGGAGAGCCGCTGAAAGGATGGATTGTGCCGTCTTTTTGTGAAGAAAGCCTGGCAATGACCGGCTCGACAATATCGGTTTCGGGCTGCTTGTCCCGCATCTCCCGGCCCAGCGCAACGAGTTCCGTCTTCATTTCCTGCTGTTCACGGTGTTCCTGAATATACACTTGTTCCATGATACCGCCAAGCAGATCGGCTTCGGGGGCGGAAGCGGAAAGGGCATCGCCCAAAAGAAAGAGTTCGTCCTCCAGCGTTTCCTCATCAGCACCGGAGGTGGCGAGACGATCCATAACCGCTTGTTCCAGGCGGACGGAAGGCATGATCGAAATCAGTTCTTCACCCAGAGCAATGAGTTCATGCTCCAGATTCCACTGATCCGCAGATACACCACGCCCATCCTGATTTTCGGGCTGGATCAGGTCGTCTGTCCGATCATTGATTCGATTATGAGAATCGTTGGGGTTCATTTTAAATCCATTAATGCTTTATTTCTTTCTCGAAGCCAGGTCACAGCCCTGTGAACACGTGTTCGCACAGCACCTTCGCTGATCTCCAGAAGATCCGCTATTTCTCTGGACCGAAGTTGTTCAAAATATTTCAAAATAATGATTTCGCGCATATCGTCGGGCATGGTATCAACCATTTGCAACAGTACGCGCCGTCGCTCGCTCGCCAGAATGTCTTCCAAAGGATGAATCGCTGTTCTGGCCCGCAAGTACTCCCGGGCACCGCCTTCCTTCTCTTCCATGGCGTCCAGACTTCTCATAGGCACAATCTGAGCGCGCTTCAACAGATTGAAGCAAAAATTTCGGGCTATACGCAGCATCCAGGGGCGGAAAGAACGTTGAGGATCAAATTTGTCTTTGGCCGCAAAAATTCTCAGAAAAATATCCTGAGCCGCATCGCGGGCCGCTTCCAGATCACGCAAATAATGAATGCAAAAACGGAAGATATCATTTTGATAACGCTCAACGAGGAAAGCCAGAGCTTCCGTATTTCCTTCGCACAACAAAATCATCAACTGTTCATCGCTGCATTCAGTAGAGACTTCCATAGTATTCTCCGGTGCCTGCCCAGAAGTTGCAGGCATTGATGAGCCTTTCTGAATTGCATCCATAAATTCTACAATCTAACTCATTGGTTTGTTACGGTTTAATTTTTAAAAAGTCTTGGAGACATATCATATACACTATAGTGTGGTCCGTTAATTTCATGACACTACATATGGACAAGTGCACCAAAAGGTGACAGCCTTAAAAAAAAGGGAAAGGAGGCATCTCCCTCGCACAGGGCCGCGACACCGCCATTTCCCTTGGATTCATAAAACAATATTTTCAGGATTCAGACCAACGCTTGCTCTTCAGCAGCAAATCTTCTCTTCGTTGAGCCATTCGATGAGTTTCTGCGGATCTTCAGCGTAAATATCAGCACCGATACTGTCGCAGAAACCTTGAGTAAGCGGCGCACCGCCAACAGCCACCAGTGTATCGGGACTGTAATCTTTGATCATCTGTGTTGTCTGTTTCATATTGATCATGGTCGATGTGAGCAGTGCACTGAGTCCGACCAGACATCCGGGATGTTCCTTGACCGCTGCAAGAAATGCTTCAGGCGCGACGTTATAGCCGAGATCAATCACTTCAAACCCGGCCCCTTCCATCATCATGCGCACCAGATTTTTTCCGATATCATGGTTATCACCCAACACGGTTCCAACAACAAAAACGCCTCGCCGCGTGGCGGCACCTGATTCGAAGAAAGGTTGCAGCTGATCCATTCCGGCTGTCATGGCTTTTGCGGCCATGAGAAGGTCCGGAACATAAGCTTCGCCAATGCTGAATCTTTGCCCGATGATCTCCATTCCTTCCTTCAGCCCTTTGCTCAGAATCTCATTGGGATCAACCTCCGCAGCCAATGCATCACGGACAAGTTCAAAAACGCCATCCTTTCCTTTCAGATCCGGAGGCCAGGCTGAACTCTGATTCACTTTTCCCCGAATCACAAGGTCGGCTATCTTTTCCATCAGTTCCATGAAATGTCTCCCATTTATCATAGTGCATCAGAACAACACAACGGTACTATCATACATAAGCAGCGGGTTATATTTCGAACTTGAACCCACAGCACAGTCCGGCCGCAACCAAATGAGCCTTTCTAATTGAACCACAGATTAACACTGATAAATTAAAGACCTTGGGTCGCGCAGCCTGGGAACGCCAATTTCCACATTGGCAGGATACCCGGAAAAAGACCGCGACTCATGTATGCATTTGACGGGATAACAAAGACTCGGAGTTTACAAAGGCTTTTTTTAATTCGTGGTCAGAAAAAGGCTTGTTGCCGGATCACTGTTTATAAAATATCGCCGCCATAACACGCTGTCTGCCAATGTGGAAATTGGCGTTCCCAGGAGTGAATCTCAAGGTCTTTCAGACAGCCCCAAGGCAT
>JAAYJV010000028.1 GCA_012522755.1 Candidatus Hydrogenedens sp. | reverse complement strand
GTCGGATCGGTCGGATCTGCGAAGGGTTTTGATTGGGGTCGGGGCTGAAATGGGCACGGCATGCCGTGCCCCTACCGGCCCAATCCCCACGCACCTCGCACCTCATTATGTAATTTCCACTCGCTCGTATTATGATAGACCATAACAACTCACCACCAAAGGAAAGGGGTTATACACCATGAGCGTGCGAAGCAGCAGAGAGCGGGAACGTGCAGAACTCCACAAGGCCATCTGGAAAGTAGCCAATGATTTGCGGGGAAGCGTAGACGGCTGGGACTTCAAGAACTATGTTCTGGGCATGCTTTTCTATCGTTTCATCTCCGAGAATCTCACGCGCTATCTCAACGAGCAGGAGCGTGCAGCCGGTACTCCCGACTTCGATTATGCCGCTATCGCCGACGAGGACGCCGAGCCGGCCCGGAGCGACACTGTTGCGGAAAAAGGCTTTTACATCCTCCCCTCCCAGCTTTTCGTCAATGTCCTCAAAAAAGCGCGTAACGACGAAAATCTCAACGAGACCCTCTCCCGCATCTTCATCGCCATTGAAGGCTCCGCTGTGGGCACGGACAGCGAAGACCGTTTCAAAGGTCTCTTCGAAGATATAGACGTGAACAGCAACAAACTGGGCAGCACAGTGCTGGAGCGCAATGAGAAACTGGTGAAGCTCATGGAAGCGCTGGGCACCATGCCGCTTGCCAACGGCACAGGCGACTTTGCTGAAAATACCAACGACCTCTTCGGTGATGCCTATGAATTTCTCATGCAGATGTACGCATCCAGCGCCGGAAAATCAGGAGGCGAGTACTATACCCCCCAGGAAGTCTCCGAGCTGCTCACCAGACTGGCCACAGTGGGCAAAAAAGAGGTGAACAGGGTCTATGACCCCGCCTGCGGTTCGGGCTCCTTGCTCCTCAAATTCCTCAAAATACTGGGGCCCGACAAAGTGCGGCAGGGTTTCTGGGGTCAGGAAATCAACCTCACCACCTACAACCTCTGTCGCATCAACATGTTCCTCCATGATCTCAATTATGGAAAAATCAACATCGCTCTGGGCGATACCCTCATCAACCCCGCACACAGGGAAGAGGAACTCTTTGAAGCCATCGTATCCAATCCCCCCTATTCCATCAAATGGGCGGGGAGCGACAATGCCGTACTCATCAACGACCCGCGCTTCTCACCCGCCGGGGTCCTCGCGCCCAAAGGCAAGGCCGATCTCGCCTTTGTCATGCACATACTCAGCCATCTCGCCGTGGACGGCACAGCAGCCATCGTCAAATTCCCCGGCGTCCTCTACAGAGGCGGCGCCGAACAGAAAATACGACGCTATCTCGTGGAAAACAACTACGTCGATACCGTCATACAACTGCCCGCCGATCTCTTTTTCGGCGTTACCATTGCCACCTGTATCATCGTCCTCAAAAAAGCAAAAAAGGACAATGACGTCCTCTTTATCGATGCCTCCCAATGCTTTGCCCGCAGTGGCACCAAAAATATCCTCCTCCCGGAACATCAGAAGGAAATTGTCGATGCCTTCAAAGCCAGGAAAGACAAAGAATATTTCGCTCGCAGGGTGACCCACAAGGAGATTGCGGAAGAAAACTACAATCTCGCTGTATCCACCTATGTTCAACCCGAAGATACACGCGAAATCATCAATATCAAAGAACTCAATAAAGACATAGCCGCTATTGTTCAAAGACAAAGCGCACTGAGAGCGCGGATTGATGCCATTGTCACCCGTCTGACAGGTAAAGCCAAATAGTGCAAATACGTTGACCACATGTCAACTGTTTCCAAAATGGAAAGAGTTCAAAAGAAATATGAATGATATAGATGCCCTCGTTAAAAAATTGTGCCCCAAGGGGGTGGAGTTTAAAGAACTCAATCAAGTCTTTCAGTTGAGAAATGGATACACGCCATCAACCAAAAATCCAGACTATTGGGAAGGGGGAGATATCCCCTGGTTTCGCATGGAGGATATTCGTACTCATGGCCGGGTTTTGGATAAGGCCATCCAGTGTGTAACCCGGAAAGCGGTTAAGAGTGGTCGCCTCTTCCCGGCAAATTCCATTCTTATAGCCACATCAGCAACGATCGGTGAACATGCCCTTGTCACTGTCCCGCATTTGTCAAACCAGCGCTTCACTTCTCTGACACTAAGACCGGAATTTTCACACCACCTGAATATGAAGTTTGTTTTTTACTATTGCTTTTTACTGCGAGAGTGGTGTAAAGAAAACACCAATATTTCCAGTTTTCAATCCGTAAATATGACGGAGTTTAAAAAATTTCCCTTCCCCATCCCCCCTCTCGAAATACAACAGGAAATCGTCGCTATTCTGGATACTTTCTCGGAGCTGGAAGCGGAGCTGGAAGCGGAGCTGGAAGCGGAGCTGGAAGCGAGAAAAAAACAATATGAATATTATCGGGATGAATTGCTGAGTTTTGGAGACGAGGTGGAATGGGTGTCTTTGGAGGCTGTATGTCTTTCCATGCTCGCCGGAGGAGATCTTCCTTCATGTTATTCAAAAGGACAAACAAAACCTTCAGAAGAATTTCCTTATCCCATATTCTCTAACGGCACAGATGAAAAATCACTTTACGGATATAGCGATAGCTATAGAATAGATGAAGAAGCTGTAACAGTTTCAGCGAGAGGTACTATCGGCTTTTGTGCTGTTCGAAGCCCATATTTTACTCCCATCGTCCGACTGGTTACTCTTATTCCCGACAAACAACAAGTTTCAGCAAAATATCTGAAATACATCTTGGAAAAGGTGGGATTTAACCATAGCGGCGGAAGCATCCCGCAGTTGACAATTCCCAATATAAAGACAGTTAAAATCCCCCTCCCCTCTTTGAAAGAACAACAGGAGATTGTCTCCATTCTGGATGATTTTGATACCTTGGTAAATGATCTGTCCATTGGCTTGCCTGCGGAGATAGCAGCCCGTCGCAAGCAATATGAATATTACCGTGACCAGCTGTTGAATTTTCCGGAGCGCTCCTGAGTGTAGGTTTTGGTATGGAAAGTTCTTTTCTTTTTGTTGTTTTTTTAATTGACGGGTAATTGATAAATGAACCCTTATTTCAGATTTTTAAAAATTAAGATATTGAAAATAAAGGGTCTGTGTTTTTCTTTTTAATTGATGGATTGACTTTCCTGCACTGTTTTAGTCTATCATGAACAGGAGAGCATTGTTGTGCCTCCTCTTTGTTTTGGTTCAGATTGAGGAAATATCATGTCAGACGAAAAGCGTCCACATCGTTTTGCGGCTATAGCCACTTCGGACCGTCATCCGACGGTAGTAGCGAAATTTGAGCCTGAGGAGGATGGTTTCCGTGAGGCGGCCTATCAGAGCGAGGACGATCTGGAAAAGGAACTGATCCGCCAGCTTGAGACGCAGGGCTATGAGTACCTGAACATCAGGAGTGAGGAGGATCTGATCCTCAATCTCCGGCGTCAGCTGGAGACTTTGAACAATTATGCGTTTTCCGGAGAGGAATGGAAGCGTTTTTTTGCAGCGTCCATCTCCGGTGCCAATGAGACGATTATTGAGAAGACGGAACGTATTCAGCGGGATCACAAGCAGGTCTTGATTCTGGATGACGGTACGACGAAAAATATTGATCTTATTGACAAGCGGGATATACACCGGAACCGTTTGCAGGTGATCAATCAGTATGAATCGGAGGGGAAGCGTCCTACGCGCTATGATGTGACGATTCTGGTGAACGGGCTTCCGCTGGTTCATGTGGAACTGAAACGCCGGGGTGTACAGCTCCGGGAAGCTTTCAATCAGATCAACCGATACAGGCGTGAGAGCTTCTGGGCGGGATCGGGGCTCTTTGAATATGTGCAGCTTTTTGTGATCAGCAACGGAACGCTGACGAAGTATTACAGCAATACGGTGCGGAGGGGTCATCTGCAGGAGGTTCAGGGCCTCAGCCGTCAACAGAGATAGAACAAACAGACGAACAGCTATGCCTTCACGAGCTGGTGGACCGATGAACGGAACCAGGGGATCCGGGAGCTGCGGTATTTCACACGCTATTTTCTGGCGCCTCATACGCTGCTGAATGTATTGACGCGTTATTGTGTTTTTGATGCGGAGAAGAAGCTGCTGGTCATGCGTCCTTATCAGATTGCAGCTGCGGAGCGCATTCTGGAGCGTATTCAGCTGGCTGCGAATCACCGTATGGTGGGGACCTTGAAGGCGGGAGGTTTCATCTGGCATACGACGGGGAGCGGCAAGACGCTGACGAGTTTCAAGACGGCTCAGCTGGCGCAGGAGCTGCCCTTTATCAACAAGGTGCTGTTTGTGGTGGATCGCAAGGATCTGGACTATCAGACCATTCTGGAGTATGACCGCTTTGAGAAGGGAGCGGCCAACTCCAATGCGTCCACGGCTGTATTGGAACGGCAGCTGAGCGATCCTTCGGCGCGGATCATCATCACGACCATTCAGAAGCTGTCACGCTTTGTATCAGGAAACAAGAAGCACGGCGTTTATCAGGATCATGTGGTCATTATTTTTGATGAATGTCACCGGAGCCAGTTCGGGCAGATGCACCGGGATATCACGCGGGCATTCAAGAAATATTATTTGTTCGGCTTTACGGGAACGCCTATCTTTGCGGACAATGCGCCGGGCGCTGTGAAGGCTGGGCCGAAGACAACGGAACAGACCTTCGGTGACAGTCTGCACAGCTATACCATTGTGGATGCCATCCGTGACAAGAATGTGCTTCCCTTCCGTATCGACTATTTCAGTACGATCAAAGCGGAAGAGAATATTGAGGACAAGAAGGTACCGGCCATTGATACGGAACGGGCTTTGCTTGCGCCGGAACGGATCGGCATGATTGTGGAGTATGTCTTCGAGCATTTCCAACAGAAGACGGCGCGCAGTAAGCAATACAAGCAGGGAGACAGCTGGGCGAAGGGCTTCAACTCCCTCTTCGCCTGTGCGTCCATTAATGCGGCTCAGTTGTATTATTCCGCCTTCCAGCGATGCAATGCCGCACGGCCTTCGGACAAGCAGTTGAAGGTTGGACTCATTTACAGCTGGGCACCCAATGAAGAGGAACTGGATGCGACGAATCTGGAGGAGTCCTTTGATACGGACAGGCTGGATCAGAGTTCCCGCGATTTTCTGGATAAGGCACTGGAGGATTACAACCGTCATTTCGGGACCAATTTTGATACCTCGCCCGCAAGCTTTGAAAACTATTACAAGGATTTATCGTATCGCCTGAAAGAGCGGCAGCTGGATATGGCCATTGTGGTGAATATGTTTCTCACGGGCTTTGATGCGAAGACGCTGAACACACTGTGGGTGGATAAGAACCTGCGGCATCATGGGCTGATCCAGGCTTATTCCAGGACAAACCGCATTCTCAATTCGGTGAAGACTTTCGGGAATATTGTCACTTTCCGGAACTTGGAGAAAGCGACCAATGATGCGCTGGCGCTCTTCGGAAACAAGGACGCCAAAGGCATTGTCCTTCTGAAACCCTTCGAGGAGTATATGGCGGAATATGAGGCGCTGTTGGCGGAGTTACAGGAGAATTTTGTGCCCGGCGAGATGATAGACAGCGAAAAGCAACAGAAAGACTTCATCACCCTTTTCGGAAGACTGCTGCGCCTGAGAAATATCCTGGTGGCCTTCGATGACTTTGAAGAGAAAGACCCGCTGTCTCCCCGTGATTTTCAGGACTATCAGAGTGTCTATCTTGAGCTGTATCATGACTACAGAAATGTGGGGCTGCAGGATCGGGAAGAGATCAATGATGACCTCATCTTTGAGATTGAACTGATCAAACAGGTGGAAGTCAATGTTGATTATATTCTGCTGCTTGTGGAGAAATATCTGAAGAAGAAAGGAACTCGGGAAGGAGAAGAACTGCGCAGTACCATCTCCCGGGAAGTAAGTGCCAGCCCCACACTGCGCAATAAGAAAGATCTCATTGAAAGCTTTGTGGATTCCGTTTCTGTCAATGACAAGGTGGATGTGGCCTGGGTGAACTTTATCCGGGGAAAACAGCAGGAAGAACTGGAACAGATTATCCGGGAAGAAAAACTGAAGCCTGAAGAGACAGCCGCTTTTGTACACCGCGCTTTTATTGACGGGCACCTGGCTACCACAGGAACGGATATTGTGGAGATCATGCCGCCTGTACCCAAGTTCTCCGGCGGGAACAGGTATGCGACGGTGAAAGCACGGATTATTGAGAGGTTGCAACGCTATTTTGAGAGGTTCTTCGGGTTGTTGAAAATCAGCGAAGATCAGGACTGAGGCAAGGGGCGAGGGGCGAGGGACGAGGGGCGAGGGGCGAGGAGCGAGGGGTTTTGATTGGGGCCAGGGGCTATAAAAAACCGCAGGACGTGGTTCAGGTAGGGGCACGGCATGCCGTGCCCAGATGGTCTACTTGGTCCTTCGACCCTGCATGATGCCCCAACCCCCGCCCATCCCAGATCGGTCGGATC
>JAAYJV010000027.1 GCA_012522755.1 Candidatus Hydrogenedens sp. | reverse complement strand
TAAGGGCGGCTGCAAAATCTTTGCCCGATTCCAGGGCCACCGTGCCACGAAGAGCCAATCCCAAATCCGTTTCTTCTATTTCACCGCTTTCCTCTTCTTCATCAGGGGGCTCTTCAATCACTGCAGCGCCCGGATCCCAGTCACTGGCATTGCCGAAAAGACCGCCTTTGACCAGACCATCGTAAGAACGGCGATTACCGACGGTTTTAAGGACACTGGCCAACTCAACATCATATGTATCAAACGAGTCGACATATGGATCGCCCAGCGGTGCCAGAAACATGCGTATAACCACCAGCACCACAGCAATAACGGCCAGCGTCAGTATGATGTCAAAAAGCCTGAAGGCTTGGCGTATGACTAAACTGCGTACCATGTACATCCTTTATAATATACGAGAAAAAAAAGTTTCCGGCCTCTCATCTTTTCCTTAAAACAAGAGCGGGAACAGTTGGACAGGAAACCGCTCCTGCATCTGCAATGAACGGTCCCGCAGCCTCTGTGGTTGACATTATACCCAAAAGCAAGGGGCATAGGCACACTGAAAACACTGTACTGCATCGATGCAAGCAAATGATCTTTTTTACCACAGAGACTTTTAGAACCACTGATGGACACTGATAAATTAAAGACCTTGGGTTGCGCAGCCTGGGAACGCCAATTTCCACATTGGCAGGACACCCGGGAAAAGACCATGACTTATATATGCATTTGACGGGAGAACAAAGACTCAGAGTTTACAAAGGCTTTTATTTTATTCTTGGCCAGTAAAAGATCTATTGCCGAATCACTGTTTGCAAAATGTCAATGTCCTGACCCGCTGTCTGCCAATGTGGAAATTGGCGTTCCCAGAAGTGAATCTCAAGGTTTTTCAGGGTTCCTCAAGGCGTTATTTCTTCGTGATTATCAGAAGACAAGTTGCCGAAACTGTGATGGCATGATATGTTGAAATCCTGTGACTTGGCTTCACAACAACACAAACTTCTTCGAAAAAAACAATAGAAGTTGACGGGAAGTGGCACAAAGAATCCCAGGGACAGCCTTTGATGCGTATTTCATTGTAATTTGGCCGGACATGTCGGGAGCAGTCTGGAAATTCTGATGGCCATAAAGATTTATTCCAACTGGAAATTCATGATCATGGGGCGTCCGTCCCGAAGGATACCCACCCGAAAAGAGGTGGCGGACTGGTAGCGCATAATAATATCCCAGATCTGATGGATACCGGTGATTTCCTCATTATTGATTGATTGGAGCACATCACCATTACGGACGCCAAATTGTTGCCCCATGGGCAGATCTGCGATATCATCCAATGTGAGGCCGAGTATCTGACCCGATTCATCAGTTTTCACCTCGTATTTGATGGCGTTTAATAAAGAAAGGTCTTGCATCACCTCATGCATAATCGCATTGCGGTTCACTGTGATGCGTTGTACAGATGCGGAGCTGTCCCGTTCACTGTCCCGGCCCCGCCGGCCTCCCCGGGAAAAGGGCGGACCACCAGCAAATCTCTCGCGCTCCTCCGAATCATCCTGACCAACTGTCTCTGAAGTGGACTGAGTTGAGGGGCCCCCGGCATTGAGATTCTTATGGATCTCCATGGTCAGTCGCTCTTTACGATGGGGATCCTGTCGCTTATTGAGCAAAATCACTTCGCGCTGGGC
>JAAYJV010000026.1 GCA_012522755.1 Candidatus Hydrogenedens sp. | reverse complement strand
GACTTGGTGATTGAAAAAACTCGTCGCCGTCACAAAAAGCGCTTTGCGTCCCCTAAAAGGCTAAAGTAATCACACTCGATAAACTCAAAACGCGGTCGGAGCGCAATTTAGATGCGATTGCCCTGATCATAATGGGCTTCCTGCAGCAGGCTGCGTTCATCTTCTGATAAACTGTCCAGCCCGGCAAGACATTCTTCAAAAAGCTGACCTGTCTCCGATGCTGTAAATAAACGGTGTGCCTGGGCATTCAAGGTGGATAATTGCGCACCTCTCGCAGCGGCGCCCTTGACAGGCATATACACTTCCTGATCCCAGGAGAGGACAGCCGCAGCCATCTGAAGATTGTGAGTGTCCTGAAGACGTGCTTTGAGCTGATCAAAAGAGCTGTTTTCAGACATGACGAGGTAAATCCCTGGTTAAAATGGGTTGAAAAGGAGGATCAACTGTATATAGTACCCGATGAGTGCGCCCCTCACCAAAGACTTGCCAGCGATTCCGGCGAAAGCAGGAATCTTAACGCGTATACTTCGACTTTGTTACAGACACGGCTCTCTCAATGCGGCTCTATCCCTTGACTCTGTACCCTGGGAACGCCAATTTCCACATTGGCAAACAGCGTATGATGGCCTGGGGAAATTATAAACCTGATTGCGGCATGATATCTCTATTTTCTTAAACAAGTCCATTACTGAGAAAACTTTACGCCGGAAAGTACTTGAGATTAAAGCATCATCCCAGAATTACACAACATATAAATCTGTTTTTCGGAAGAACAAAAAGGTGGAAAACCGGCATGACGGCGGGGGTATGTCTTGGGAGAAAAGAGACTTGAAGGCATCAGTGGTCTCAAGGGAATCGGACGGATCTGCGAGGGGTTCGGGTGGGGGACAGGGTATTCGTGCTGGGTCAGTGGAGCAAGTGGACAAAGTGGACATGGGCCGTTTTTCTTTTTGTTCCGCTACGCCTCTGTGGTGAAAAAAAAGGCCTTTTCCTCCTTTTTTTCTTGCAAATTGCTGGCAATGTCGTATACCCTAAACTGTGGTCTTCTCGTTACAGTAAAGGCTGGGGGAAGTGTTTCAAAGTTAGGAGAGTTCATGCGCATAGCTTTCGTAGACTTGCTTTTTTCCTGGCCGCCTCATGGGGGCGCTGATGTGGATGTGTATCATGTGCTTCAGGAACTGAAAAAGCTGGGCTACGAAATTCATCTGTTCACAGTGCGTGAAGAGGGGAGCTGGGAGCGGGGTGATATCCAGGGCGAGGATCCGCCATTTCCGGTAAGCTTGCTGGAATTCCGGGAACAGGGTTTGAGTGAGAAGGCCTTGTCCCGGCGGATGGCCGCAGCAGTAAAAGATTTCGGGCAGGATATTGTTTTTCTCATGCAGGGGTATTTCCTGAAAGTGATTCTCAGTGAAGCTTTGTCGGAGTATCCGCTTTTGTCCCGCTGTTATGCCCATGAAACCCATTGTCACAAGGATATTCTGCGTTTTCGTGATGGTGCTCCCTGTCCCTGCAGTTATGTGGACACGCCTGAAATCTGTCGGAACTGTGCGCTGGCGTATCAACGTTCCGGGTTGAGCAGCGGTATCATGAATGCCTGGACCCGGGAATATGTGGAGAGTCGTGCCTGGACACAGGAGTATTACCAGCGTTTCCTCCGATCTTTGAAGACTTATGAAGAAGTGATTGTCACGACGTCTTATATGCGTGATGAGATGGAGCATCTCACGAAGAAAGTCACTGTCATTCCCCATGCCGTGGATGTGCAGCGTTTTACGCCTCCGGAGGAAAAGACAGTCAATACTGTGCCAGTCCTTTTTGTTCCGGGACGGATAGAGGATCCCGCCAAGGGACTTCCTCTTTTTCTGGAGGCAGCGGAAAAGCTGGCTCAGGCGGGCTATTCCTTTGAAGTCCGGGCGACACTGCCCGAGGGCTATGAGGGGCCGCCCTGGTTGAAAGCGGTGGGTAAACTGGATTACGCTTCCATGCCCGAAGCGTATAGAGGTGCTGATTTGTGTGTTGTCCCCAGTCTCTGGGAAGAGCCTTTCGGATTGGTCGCTCTGGAGGCCATGGCTTCGGGAGTCGCTGTGTGTGCTTCCCGTACCGGAGGATTGCAGGACATTGTTGTCCATGGAAAAACAGGTTTTTTGTTTGAACGGGGCAATGGCAAAGCTCTGGCGGCCTGTCTGGAAAAGCTTTTGGATGACCATGAATTGCGTACTGAAATGGGGGTTGCCGGACGTCAGCGCGCCGTAGAAGTGTATGACTGGCGTAAAATGGTTGCTGAATATTATCCGAAGCTTTTTGAGCGGGTGTGTGGGGATAGGTAATAGGGAATAGGTGAAACCGTGGGACGTGGTTCAGGTAGGGGCACGGCATGCCGTGCCCATTTGGTCAATAAGCCTGGAGTTCCATATGTCTTCCAGCAAGTTATTATTTCCTGTGGGATTTGTGGGCACGGCATGCCGTGCCCAGATGGCCCATTTGGTCCTTGAGACATACCCCCGCCGCCGTCATTCCTGCGAAAGCAGGAATCTTGCGTATATTCAAGTCCTCATGTCGCATTAAGATTCCTGCTTTCGCAGGAATGACGCCAGGCGAGGAGCGAGGACTGAGG
>JAAYJV010000025.1 GCA_012522755.1 Candidatus Hydrogenedens sp. | reverse complement strand
GCCAATGTGGAAATTGGCGTTCCCAGGATGCGCGACTCAAAGTCATCATGCCGCAATCAAGTCAATATTTTCTCAATGGCATCATACGCTGTCTGCCAATGTGGAAATTGGCGTTCCCAGGTGCGCGACTCAAGATCTTATTTATCCATGATTATCAGAAAACCCATTATAGAATCTGTGGTCGCATCATATATTGAAAGGTCAATAGCCTTGCCTGCTTGATTTCACCCTTTGCCTTATATGACCATATATTTTTGATTCTCCGAAAGTTTAAGAAACCTCCCGTCTCTTCTTGGAGTCCAAAGTAACGGTGGATTGTGCTGCCTGATCAATTTTTGTGTCGGGGCGGCTTTATATTTTATCTGTGGTATCAACATTCTTTTTGAGGACCCGTAACATGACACGTTTCAAGCTTACACGTCGCGCCTTTTTAGCTTCCGCAACCAGCTCAGCTCTTACAGCCGGTGCCTTCGCCGCCCGTCCGAACAGGGCGCGTGTGGTGCCGGGAAAGATTTCGCCCAATGAGAAATTGAATGTGGCCGGTATCGGCGTGGGCGGCAAGGGTACGCATGATATTCTGTCTTTCAAGCGTGAGAATATTGTGGCTTTGTGTGATGTGGATGCGAATCGTGCAGGCGAGGCTTTTTATCGTGTTCCGGAGGCGAAGCAGTATCAGGATTTCCGGAAAATGCTCGATGAGATGGACTCGGATATCGATGTGTTGACTGTCTCCACACCCGATCATACCCATGCACCGGCCGCCTATATGGCCATGAAACTGGGCAAGCATGTTTATGTGCAGAAGCCGATGACCCATACCGTTGCGGAGGCGCGTCTGTTGACGCAGACAGCGCAGGAAATGGGTGTTGCGACGCAGATGGGCAATCAGGGTCATTCCGGCGATGGGGTGCGTGATCTGGCTGAAATGCTTTGGAGCGGTGTAATCGGGACGGTGAGCGAGGTTCATATCTGGACGGATCGTCCCGGTTCGCGCTGGCCTCAGGGCGGGCCTTCAACCATGCCTCCTGCCGAGCCTGTGCCCGAAGGCATCGATTGGGATTTGTGGCTGGGCCCGGCTCCCTGGCGTGAGTTCAACGGCTTGTATGCGCCTTTCAAATGGCGGGGCTGGTGGGATTTCGGTTGTGGCGGTCTGGGTGATATGGCTTGTCATATCATGGATCCGGCCTTTTTCGCGCTCAAGCTGGGCGAAGCGAGTTCTTTCACTGTGGAGCCTGTTCAGCAGGAAGGAGCCAATGAGCAGACTTATCCGGCCAATGCCATTTTGAAGTATTCCTTCCCGGCCCGTGGCGAGATGCCTGCCGTGGATATTTACTGGTATGAGAATGGGATGATGCCCGCGCGACCTGAAGGGATTCCCGAAGGTGATGCACTGGGTGATGGCAAGAACGGGTCGCTTTTTATCGGCAGTGACGGATTCATCACGGCTGGTGAATATGGTGGCAAAGCACGGCTGCTTCCGGACAGTCGCATGGCGGATTACAGCATGCCTGATAAGACGCTGGAACGGGTAAGCGGCTCAAATCATTATCGCAATTTCATAGATGCCTGCAAGGGCGGCGCTCCTGCTGTGTCGAATTTTGATTATGCGGGTCCCTTCACGGAGATGGTGCTTTTCGGCAATATCGCCCTGCGTCTGGACAAGGCCCTGGAGTTTGATTCCAAGGCCATGAAAATCATCAATGACAGTGCTGCAGAAGCCTGGCTGACCAAGTCTTATCGGGCCGGTTGGGAATTGCCTCTGTAAAAAACATATAATCCCTTATATTCAACTTTTTACTAAAGAAAGGGATTGTTATGAACAAACTGTTGTCTTTGTTTGTGTTGATTGCTCTGGTCTTTTCCGTTTCCGCCCGGGCCGAGGAGGCTCCGCTGAAGCTGGGAATGATCGGGCTGGACACCTCCCATGTGATCGCCTTTACGCAGGTGCTCAATAATCCGGATAATGCCAAGCATGTGCCCGGCGGTCGGGTTGTTGCCGCCTACAAGGGAGGCAGCCCTGATCTTGAGTCGAGCATATCCCGTGTGGACGGATACACGGAACAACTGGTCAATGACTTCGGTGTCAAGATCGTATCGACCATTGAAGAGCTGTGTACTCTGGTGGATGCTGTTCTGCTCATGAGTGTGGACGGACGGCCTCATCTGGAACAGGCCATCCCGGTCATCAAAGCAGGGAAACGTCTCTTCATTGACAAGCCTCTGGGCGGCTCTCTTGCCGATGCCCGCGCCATTGCGGCCTTCGCCAAGGAACATGATGTTCCCTGGTTCACTTCTTCTTCCTACCGCTTTTATGAGAGCATGCAAGCCTTGAAAAACAAGGATGTGGGCGAGGTGCGCGGTGCCGTGTCTTATGGGCCTGCTTCTCTGGATCCCACCCACCCCGACCTGTTCTGGTATGGGATCCATGCGACGGAAGCGCTGTTCACCATCATGGGCACAGGCTGCGAAAAGGTCACCTGCTTTGCCAGCGATGATTTTCATGTGGCCACAGGCTGCTGGGAAGGTGGTCGAATGGGTACTCTCTACGGGCTGCGTACCGGTGCGGCACCTCATCGGGTCACTGTCTTCGGTACGAAAGCGGTTGCTGATCAGCAGGGCGGCGGTGACTATGCACCTCTTGTAGCGGAAATCATCAAGTTTTTCCAAACAGGTGTGGTTCCTGTTCCTCCCGAAGAAACGCTGGAGATGTTCGCCTTTATGGAGGCTGCTCATGAAAGCCTTCGTCGCGGCGGCACCCCGGTGAGTTTATCGGAAGTAATTGAAGCCTGTGAATGATTCGCATACTGCGTTTTCTTTCCGGCTTGTCAAGAGTTTACTCTCTTTATTTTATTGACAAATTCCTGATTATGGGCTATAATTTTTATACCATGCGGTGTACGCAGGATACATTTTTATAAGCGTTCGCCATGGGGTGAACGTCAATAACCCACGGTCTTTTACTTAAAAGGAGTATCTACCATGAAACGCAAAGGCTTCACTCTCATTGAGCTGCTGGTCGTTATTGCGATCATCGGCATTCTGGCGGCGATTCTGCTGCCTGCTCTTGCCCGTGCCCGCGAAGCAGCCCGCCGCTCCAGCTGTCAGAACAATCTGAAACAGTGGGGTGTTATTTTCAAAATGTACGGCAATGAATCTCCCGGGGAAAAATTCCCCCCTCTGCAGGTCTATCGTGATCGCGAGCGTTTTGCGAGCGCCACATGTACTCCAAGCGCCTACGGCACTCCCGTCAAAGATGCTCTGGCCGGGGGTCCCGATGTCTACTCTATTTTCCCGGAATACATGACCGATACAAACATCATCTGGTGTCCTTCTGATCCTGAACTGGGCAAACATAAACTGGATATGTTTGCCAAACCCGGTGAGCTGACGGGCTGTATCGCCGACGGCGGCACCAAACTGGGCTGGAATCCTGATGCCATCGATGACAGTTATTTTTATCTTGGCTGGGCTTTCGATAATCTTGAACCCAGTGGCCGTGCAAGCCAGTTTGGTATTGTGAGTGCGTTGCTGACGGGTGAATTCACAGGCGATCCCTATGTGCCCATCCAGATAGGCGCTGCACTGGACGGTCTTGCTGAAAATTATTACAACGAAATTCTGGCTGTCATTGGCGGAGGTGGCAACATCATCGCCTCGGCTGCAGTTATGGACAAAGATCTTCCTGTTTCCAGCAGTTTCGCAGGCATGGGCGCCGGCAATGGTGAAAGCGATACGGTCTATCGTCTCCGTGAAGGTATTGAGCGTTTCCTCATTACCGATATCAACAACCCTGCGGCCAGTGCCATGGCACAGAGCGGTCTCTTCGTCATGCTTGATACATTGGGTGCCGGTGGCAATACCAAGTATTTCAACCACGTTCCCGGTGGCTGCAACGTTCTGTTCATGGACGGCCACGTTGAATTCCTGCGCTACATCGGTGTGGATGTGGACGCCATCAGTGATCCGGCGGAAGTGACCCAGAGAATGAGAGGCTGTCAGTCCCCCATCCTGCCCACATTGGCATCGCTTGTTTCCGCTTTTAATTGATGAATCATTGATTACTGTTTGAATTCCGGCCCCGACGTTGAAAGACGTCGGGGCTTTTTTGTGCTTGTACATGGCCCATTCTTTCTTCTCCTGTCATGTTTCAACAGATCCCCATCTGTTGACAATTTTTAACCTTTATAGTATATTCATAGTACCCCTTTGTTCAGGCATGTCTGAATTTTTATTTTAATTCAAATAAGAAAGGAGCGAGTATTATGAAGCGTCGAGGATTTACTCTTATAGAACTTCTGGTGGTTATCGCCATCATCGGTATTCTGGCGGCCATTCTCCTTCCGGCTCTGGCCCGGGCGAGAGAAGCGGCCCGGCGTTCAAGCTGTCAGAATAACCTCAAGCAATGGGGTATCATCTTCAAGATGTATGCCAATGAATCGCCTGGTGAAAAATTTCCACCTTTGCAGGTCTATCGCGACCGGAGCAAATTTTTAAGTGACACCTGCACCAATGTGGGCAGCCAACCCATCCGCGATGATCTGGCTGGCGGTCCGGATGTCTACTCCGTCTATCCTGAATATCTCACGGACACGAATATTATCTGGTGTCCTTCTGACCCTGAGTTGGGTAAACATCGTGACGATCTCATCGCCAAGGCGGGAGAGTTGCCCGGCTGTATTGAAGCTGGCCATTCGAAGCTTGCCTGGGATCCGGGTGCAATTGATGACAGCTATTTTTATCTTGGCTGGGCTTTTGACAATATGGAGCTCAGCGATCATGCGAGCCAATTCGGCATTGTTCAGGCATTGCTCAGTGGCAAGATATCGGGGGATCCCTGGGTACCGGTTCAAGTCGGTGCGGCTCTGGATGGTCTGGTTGTCAATCATTTCGAAGAGGTTGCCGCCATCATCAGCGGTACCAATCCCGGTGGGATTATTTCTGCGGCCAGGGTCATGGATAAGGATCTTCCCCTGGAAGATCCTCACAAAGGGATGGGTATAGGCAATGGTCAAAGCGATATCATCTACAGGCTGCGCGAAGGCATTGAGCGTTTTCTGATTACGGACATCAACAATCCCGCAGCCAGTGCCCAGGCGCAAAGCACCCTCTTTGTCATGTTTGACACTATGGGTGGTGGTGTCAATACACGCTTTTTCAATCATATCCCCGGCGGAAGCAATGTTCTCTTCATGGACGGTCATTGCGAATTTCTCCAGTACATTGGCATGGATGTGGATGCCATGACTGATGCGGGAGAAGTCACAGCCAGGATGCGTGGTTGCAACTCGCCCATCCTGCCGACGGTGGCATCCATGATCGCCGCCTTCGACAGTTGATGCAGAACATAAAAAGTTAAAACTTTTTTACTGTAAATACAGTAAATAGCACAGCGCCGCATAGTCGCAACCAGATGATACTTATTTTTCCACAAAGACTTTTAGAACCACAGATGTACACTGATAAATTAAAGACCTTGGGTCGCACAGCCTGGGAACGCCAATTTCCACATTGGCAGGACACCCGGGAAAAGCCCATGACTTATGTATGCATTTGACGGGAGAACAAAGACTCAGAGTTTACACAGGCTTTTATTTTATTCTTGGTTAGGAAAAGATCTGTTACCGCATCACTGTTTACAAAATGTCAATGTCATTACCCGCTGTCGGCCAATGTGGAAATTGGCGTTCCCAGGAGTGACTCTCAGGGTCTTTCAGGGTTTCCCAAGGCATTTTGTCAGAAGACAGGTTGTCAAATCTGTAGTCGCACTATATGTTGCATTCAAAGGAGTCAGGACTGCAACAACACAAACTTCTTGGAAAGAATAATGGAAGTTGACGGGTAGTAACACAAAGGCTGAGTGTTTTTATTTGCTGAGATTTCGCCTTTGTCCGTTTCCACTTAACGGGAAAATAGTGTATACTTGTTTATGGATACAGTGTGTCGTGACATCATATAAATACTGTTGTATCAAGAAAGGATAGTTATCATGAAACGATCAGGATTCACGCTTATTGAGTTGTTGGTGGTGATTGCCATCATCGGTATTCTTGCGGCGATTCTGCTGCCGGCTCTTGCCCGGGCCCGCGAAGCTGCACGCCGCTCCAGCTGCCAGAACAATCTGAAGCAGTGGGGCATCATCTTCAAGATGTATGGGAACGAATCGCCGGGCGAGAAATTTCCGCCCCTTCAGGTTTATCGCGATCGCACAAAATTTATAAGCCCCACCTGTCCCGATGTGGGCAGCCGCGCTGTGAAGTCGAGCCTTGCTGGTGGGCCCGCTGTCTATTCCATCTTCCCTGAGTACCTGACGGACACGAATATTGTCTTGTGTCCCTCCGATCCGGAACTGGGCGCACATCGGCAGAGTCTTTTTGCTCAACAGGGCGAAATGCCGGGATGTATCGAGCCGGGAAGCAGCAAGTTGGGATGGAGTCCCAACCTGATTGATGAGAGTTACTTTTATCTCGGCTGGGCCTTCGACAATCTTGAGTTGAGCAGCCGGGCCAGCGAGTTTGCTTTGATGCAGACCATGCTCAGCAGCCAGATATCGGGCGATCCCTGGGTGCCCACTCAGATCGGTGCTGCTCTGGATGGCCTGGCTCAGAATAATCAGGCGCAGATGATGGCCATTTTCGCTGGCACCGATGACAATGCTGTTCTGGGTGCCGCCGGTGTTATGGACAAAGACCTGCCCATTGCCTCCGACTTTGTCGGTCAGGGTATAGGTAATGGCCAGAGCGATACGGTATACCGTTTACGTGAAGGCATTGAGCGTTTCCTGATTACCGACATCAACAATCCTGCAGCCAGCGCCCAGGCGCAAAGTACGCTCTTCATCATGCTGGATACCATCGGATCGGGAGCCAACCAGAAATTTTTCAATCACATTCCCGGTGGATGTAACGTACTGTTCATGGATGGTCATGTTGAATTTCTGCGTTATATAGGCACAGATGTGGACAACATGGGCGATCCCGGTGAAGTGACGCAAAGAATGCGGGGTTGTCAGTCTCCTGTGTTGCCCACTTTGGCGACCCTGGTTTCTGCTTTCGACTGATTCAACTTTAGCCTTGCCGTTTTCCGCCTCGGAGCCATCCGGCTCCGGGGCTTTTTCTTTTGTTGATGATATTTCCTCAGAGCATACTGATAACTCCAAACAGTTGACAATTGGCGAAAAGTGGCGTATAGTGGTGTGTACTGATATTGCTTTCTGTTTGCACCTTGACAACTTGTTCAGCCCGGCCTTTTCGGCTGTATTTCATATAATTTAAACTGGAGGAGCTTTCATGAACAAACAGAAGGGTTTTACACTTATTGAGCTGCTTGTTGTTATTGCCATCATAGGCATTCTGGCGGCCATTCTGCTGCCGGCCCTCGCCCGTGCGCGGGAAGCGGCCCGGCGCACCAGCTGTCAGAATAATCTCAAGCAGTGGGGCATCATTTATAAAATGTATGCCAATGAATCACCGGGGGAAAAATTTCCACCAGCCCAGGCTTACAAAGACCGTACACGCTTTGAGAGTCCCACCTGTCCTCGCAGCCGCATGGGAAGCCGCCCTACCCGAGACGAAATTGCCGGGGGGCCTTCGGTCTACGCCATTTATCCTGAGTATCTGACTGACACAAACATCATCTGGTGTCCTTCTGATCCGGAGTTGGGTCAGCATAAGGCGGACTTGTACACGAAGCGCGGCCAGCTGGTGGGTTGCATTCCTGAGGGAGGCTCCCGTCTGGGTTGGGATCCCGGTGCTATTGATGACAGTTATTTTTATCTCGGCTGGGCCTTTGACAATCTGACGTACAGCGGACGGGCCAGTGAGTTTGGGTTGATTCAGGCACTGATGAGTGGCAAGTACGAGGGTGATCCCTGGGTACCTACTCAGATCGGTGCTGCTCTGGACGGACTGGCTGAACATCATGCGGCCCGGATTGTCGCTCTCATGAGCGGTCAGAGTGATGATTCCGTTATTGATGCGGCCAAAGTTTTTGACGAGGATCTCCCCGTATCTTCCGCCTATCAAGGTACGGGTGTGGGCAATGGCGGGAGTGATATTGTCTATAGACTCCGCGAAGGGATAGAGCGGTTTTTCATCACTGACATCAACAATCCCGCGGCCAGTGCTCAGGCACAAAGCTCTTTGTTTATCATGCTTGATACGATGGGGGCCGGTGCCGGCATGCGTTTTTTCAACCACGTACCCGGAGGCTGCAATGTTCTCTTCATGGACGGTCACGTGGAATTCAAGCGCTATATTCCCATGGATATTGACAACGTCAACGATGCTGAGGAAATGCGCATGAAAATGCAGGGCTGTGAAGCGCCGGTGCTGCCCACACTGGCAACCATGGTCCATGCTTTCCACAGTGCACAGGATTAGTCCGGAATCACATCACCAGTATAAAAGAAAAGGGAAGAGCGCATTTCGCGTCTCTTCCCTTATTTGTTTTATCAGGGCTTCCTTATTCAGTCCACGTCATACTGCACATAGTAGGGACCATAGGTGAATTGGTAATTGAGGCTTCCATAATTGACATCAATATAGAAGCTTCTGCTGAAGGTTCCCGCATCTGAAATAAGGATGTCTTCAGTGTCATAGTGGCCAATGGGCATGACGAAGGCTGTATCCACCTCCCAGATCGAATGGGTTGTTCCATAGGGCGGATTTTCCGTGTCATATTCAAAGGCGAATCTTCCGGACCAGGTTCCGGGCAGGAATTCAGTACCTTCCCGAATCGTCCAATGAAGTCCCGCAAGCGTGGGTCTGTGCTCACCGCCGATATTGCGGATATGCACTGCAACCAGACGTTCTTCCGGAGAAAGATCCTGAAGACGTCCGAGATAAATTACCGGTGATTCGTCGGAGAAGAGCGGCGGATCGAAATCAAACTCGGCATTGGGGAAAGATACGGCTTTGCGTGCTTCATATTCAATATCAATTCCGTCGGGTATGGTGAAATACTTCCCGTCGGGATTGCCGGGTTGTATGAGTGGATCGAGGAGTGAGACAGCGAGTCTTGTGGGTGCGCTGATGCCTGTGATATGCAGATCAAAGAGGGTCCCATAGTCGGCATAACTCAGAGGCCTCTCCGTCGATTTGGATGTCAGCGTGAGTCTGTTGCCGTTTCGTGTCATGTTCCAGTCGGACATGAGACCACCCTCATCAGCGGAGACGAGTTCCGCTGTCCAGGTTTCGCCCCCTTCCATAACCAGATTGAAGGAAAGCCCTGTAATGTTCCGGGGGATATAATCGGCATAAAAACGGACCCTGGCCGTGCCATCGGATTGAATGCCTTCTGTCTGCATACCGATCTGGCCGAGGCGCACATCATTGGCCAGTTCTATGGAGGGGACCTGACTCACATACATGGTTTCCGTCAAAGGCGGTATCTGCGTGTCCACTTGAAAATTAACCTGCATTTCCATGGAGGGCTCTTCATTCAAGGTGGCGTAGGAAACCACAACATGTGATTTCAGGTCGCTGACCAGAGAACGAGCCTGATCATCTCCCGGAGTCTTGCGACACCACTTCAACAGTTCGTCTTTCAGAGGAATGGTCAGGGGGTTTCCGGCTGCATCCACTTCTCCGGGCACACGTTTATTCGCTGTGGCATAATAATGGCCACCACTTTCATCGGTAATCTGTATGAGCGAATTTGCAAAGATTTCATTACCCCAGCCAATGATGAAGCTCCGGGTTCGTGTGATATTGAGAATATCAGTGAGCGCCGTGAGATCTCCCGGAGGAGTGGTCTGACGTCCATCAGTGATGGAGATGAGGATGCTCTGTCCCAGATTGTCAAAGTCCGGCATGTTTCCGCCGAGGTTATACAAATCCACAGCAGCTTCGGACAGAGCTGGGAAGAGAGGCGTGGCGCCATTATCCGCAACCTGCATGTTTGCCAGTCTGTACTGCTGGATCGCTCTGTTCTTTGTGAAGAAAGCGGCCGCATCCTTATCACTGTATCCGGCTGGAGCACCGGTAAGCACACGGGTTGCCCGGTTCCACCAGGGATTGCGTTCGTTGAATACAGCCAATCCCACTTCATAATGGGGCGGCATCTCGTCGATCATGGCTGCAACGGCTTCCCGGTACAGAGCTGTGAGCGGGTCTTCTCCGGGTGCCACGACGAGCTGTCCATCGTCCACGAGCATCTGTGCGGCCTGGCTCATACTGCCTGAGAAGTCCAGGAGAATCATTACGGCAAAGCGCAAGCCTTCGTCTTTTTTGACAAAGACATTGGTTTCATCCAGATCAATGGGCTGTGAGTTTTCCTGAATACTGACCCGGGGTGTGATCAGACTGTACAGTGTTTTGCTGTCAAAGAAATCATCTTCAAAGAGAGAGAAAGTCTGCTGGCGTATATCGCGCAGGAGCACAACGGACCGGATCAGGGAGGGCTGGCGGTATTGCGGCCTGGCCGCTTCTATGGTGAGCTCAGCCAGATCCAGATGTACGGAAACTTCAACAGGCTCCACGGGCTGGGCATTGGGCGGAACATTTTCAGCTGTAATGGTAAGGGATGCCGAGGCGCCAGAGTGTGTAATGCGGCCCCTGTCGATGGCGACACTGACAAACTTCCAGTCTTTTACAGTGCCTGAGGTTCCCATACTTCGACCCCGGCCGGGTTCGGCAAAAAGCCATTCCGGCTGGCTGGAACTGACACGATAGTCCAGAGGCCAACCGGCATCACCCAGATTGGCGATTTCAAAAGACAGGGTGGATTGAGTACGTCCGAAATTGAGACGGGCGGGGCGTGTTCCGATCACAATGGAGAAGGGCACACGTACCTGTATTTCCACGTGGCTCACAGGTGCATCAATATCGTTCGAGCGGATGGGCAGACGGTAATTGCCGCCTGTCTGATCCAGATCTTTCCGGTCGGTCTTGACAGTGACCTGTTGTTTTTTGCCGGGTGCCAGCTCGCCTTGCAAGGGGGCGATGGAGCTGATCCAGGCGGGGAGTCCTGTCTGATCGACATTCCAGGTCAGGGCGGCTGTGCCCTGATTTTCCACAGTGAACTGTGCGCTGTCCGCACCGATATCAATCATGATATAAGGCACATTGCCGGCATCCACGCCGTAGCCGCTCAAAACAATGGCGGGGAAACGGCGTGGCTGGGCACGAAGAGTCAGCTCAACAGGCTCAACACCTTCCGTGCCGCTTTCAACTGTGATGACATGAGAGAAGCTGTCCACATCAGCAGGGGCCAGCTCCCGGTTCAGGGTGAAGCTGATACTGTCTGTATGGCTTCCGGAGAGGGTGCCGCTGCTGGAGGAGAGGCTCAGCCAGATGGGCAGCGTGGATTCATCAACAAACCAGTCTATGGCATTGGGACCATCATTCCAGAGATTCGTATCTATTTTGCTCTGATGGGATCCGAAATTGAGATCCCGGGGTTCCACCTCCAGTTTGTCTTCTTTGATATCGGGCTTGCGGTCGATGAGCACACGGACAAGTCTGGTCTGTGATCCGGCCTGAACTTCCAGGATGACTTTTGCCGGTCCCACAGGAAGGAGCGAAGGATCAGCGTTGAGAGTAATGGTGGTTGTATCGCTGAGAGTCCCCGATTCAGGTGTTACGGAGAGCCAGGGGGCGGCGGATTGTTTTTTGATCACAAAGGCAAAGGCTTCATCACCCGCATTGCTGAGCGTGAAACTCTGCTGCTGCGATTCATTTGTACTGCCGAAATCTATTTCTTCCGGAGTGATGGAAAAATCTGTGGCCTTGCCCACTTCCAGACGCACAGGGATTGTTTCCACCTGACCGGTGGCTTCATGGGCAATGCTGAGACTGGCGGTATAGATTCCCGCTTCAAGTCCTGCAGGATTGGCCGTGAGGGCGAATTCGCGAGCCTGGCTACGGCTCACTTCCACACTGCCCGGAGAAAGGCTCAACCAGTTTTCGCCATTGTTGTAGCTGATTTCAGTATCCAAGGAAACGGCCTGGGCCGATTGGGTACGGACAGTTACGACCAGAGTTTCAGGGACGGCAATTAAAGCGAAATCCAGCTCCAGCGGGGAGGCGCTGAAAGCACCGGCCTCGGCAAGAACAATCAGTGTTTGTGTGCCGCCATTGGATTCGAAAAGCACTTCGCCCTGATAGGCATCGCTGGAGGCTGCGAGCTGGCTGCGATCGAGGGTGATATTGAGGCTCTGGCCGCTACCGGCTGTCAACTCTCCGGAAGAAGGACTCACGTTGAGCCAGGACGAGGTCTGCGATGTCCGGGCTTGCCAGAGCAATGTGGCGGCGCCTTCGTTGATGACATCCACTGTTTTCCGGGTATCACTGTTTCCAAAAGACAGTGTGGCCGGGTTGACCACCAGCCGTGGCTCACGATCCGGCTCAAAAACAACGGGCACTTCCGAGTTGCCGCCGCTGCTTGCAATCAGGACGGTTCCCCGGAGTCGTTCGCCCTTGAAAGGCAGCTGTTCTTCATCAAGAAAGAGCGTGAGGATATCGCTTTTGCCTGTTTTTCCGCTGATCTCGCGAGCAGCCAACCCTTCTTCACCGTGGCGGAGAAGGAGCCAGGATTCCTCCGTGCTTGCTGTCCAGGAGAGTGTGCCACTGGCCGTATTGACAAGACTTATCTGTGCTTGCGACTGATCCAGGCTGAGTGAAACGGCACCCGGCTGAACCAGCAGTTCACCATTGAAAGGGCAGCCGGATAAGAGGGCGGCCAGGGCAACCCAAAGCAATCCATACATCAGATGCCGTGCGGGCATTTTCATATCCATGATCCTTTCATCAGGAAAGAGACGCTGACTTCATTTACAGTGTGATTTTGATCACAGTCATTTCCTGGTCGCTATTCAATCGAATATATGCCAGATAATCGCCGGAACCCAATCCCTCGGAATCAAAATAGAGCAGACAGGAGAGCTTTTCTCCCGGCTCCAGGGTCAATGGGTTGTCGCTGTCAATCAGGTTTTCTACAGGCGCCTCCCCTTCGGAGAAACTCCAGCTGAAACGATCCGGCGTCAGTACACTGTTCAGAGGCAGTTCAATATCCAGAGCACTTATGGTAACGCTATCCCATCGGGTATTGGTGATATTGAGGGCACGAAAAGTGTCCACACCGGTGAATTGCAGTATTGCAGGCTGCACAAGTCGACCCGGCAGGCTGTCATCATCAGGATAGGGGTCATCAAAGTCAGGCAGCCCGTCGCCATCGCGATCCCAGGCGTCAACCGCTTCAAAGTCAATATCCGGCACAGCCAGATCAGCCACAGTCCTCGCGGGCGGCGCAAGATCAGAACCTTCGCCTATACGCAAGGGCCTGTCAGGATTGAGCGGCCCGGAGGGATAGGTGAAATATACGGTTCCGGAGGGACTCGTGGGGGATGCCGGTGCATAATACACATCGTTGTCCACACGCATATCCAGATAAAATTCCGCTGGAACACCCGCCTGCAGACAGGCCTCACAGAAAGGCCACAGGTTATCAAAGCGAATGCGCAACAGGTTGCCTGAGGAGCCATAGGGCAGCGGATAGTCTTCAGCAGTTACCAGATCATAGATCTGGTTGCCTTTTGAGATGAGCCGCCAATTGGGTTTGGAATCGTCCGCAAAGTAGAGCAATCCTTCCGGATCCAGTTCAACGCTCATACGAGCCTCATCAAAGGCGGAGAGTACTTCAGGAGGAATGCTTTCATCAAATTGCGGTATGAAGCGCAGTCGGAAAAAATTCACATTACGGGGCACATAGTCAGCCCGCAGATACACTTCCGCACGGTATACATCGTCATCTGAAGCAGCCCAGGGATTGAAATGAATGCCCGTGGTATGCATGGACAGCTGGCCACAGCGAACATCGCCATGATAGAACAGTCCGTCTTCTTCAAACATGGCACGCAATGCGCGGCCTTCGGGCGATGTCCAGGTGGCGATAATGGAATATCTTCCGGCACGCTGTAAAGGGGTCACATAGGAAAGAACCACCTGACTGCTGAGCTCATCCCAGATCCGGCCGGGCTCATCGCGCAGGGAAAGGGTCAGTTGCTGCACGGCTGTGCCTGATTCGTCCAGAGCAAGATATACTTCCACTTCACCCGAACCGTCATCGGAAATCAGGTCCAGAATGGAGACGGCGTTTTGCAAAGGCGTATTCAGAGCGGCAGGATCAACCGTGAGGGTCACCAATGCTTCAGCGCCCGGGGCGAGGGTGCCGCTTTCGGGAGAAATACGGCGCAGCCAGTCATCGCTGCTTTGACGGCTGATCCGCCAGGAGAGGTTATCCTTGCCGGCGTTCTTCACATGGAATGCGGTTGTGGCGGGATCGTCATCCGTTTCGGCAGCGGGTTTCAAGACCAGGGAGCGGCGGTTACCCAGGAAAGAAACGAGATTCTCCGCATTGCCCGCCCGGTAGAGATGGCCGCCTGTTTCTTCGGCAAGTTGAATCATATCGGGGTAGTTGATGGATCCGCCTGCGCTGTAGGTGAGGGGATAGAGGCGTACCCGATGGTTTCTGGCCGTACTGATCAGTGCGCTGGCCTCCTGGGTGGAGGAGTTGTCTTTACCATCGGAAATAAAGAGGACAGCCCGGATATCGGCATCGTCGAAGGGCAGCACGTCTTCGGCATCTTCCGCCGCCAGACGCAAAATGGCCTCTTCCAGAGCATCATAAACATCCGAGGTGCCATGGAGTGCCGGAGGCACATAAAAGCGTTTGAGCGCATCTTTGAGCGCTTCACGGTCTGTGGAGAATCCGTGAATCATACGATCAACCGGCTGACGATCATGATGATACATGAGTGCCACACGATAGCCCGGGGGCAGATCGTCCAGGAACCTGGCGGCACCTTCGCGGATCTCTTCAAGTATTTCTCCGGGACGGCGCGGATTTTCCGTATCGTTCACACCGGCCCAATATATGCTTCCTGTAAAGTCGAGCATGAGCACCAGATTCACTTTGAGATTTTCCGGGCCCTCAAGATGCATGGTCACTTCATTGAGATCGATGGGCTCACCATCTTCGCTGATCTCAAAACTGAGTCGGCTGAGATCCGCTTCCGTACGTGCGGGAATCACTTCACCGAACATATCACGCAGAAGCAGCACAAAGCGCATGAGATAAGGAGGACGGCTCCGGTTGATGGCACCTTCAATGGTCATGGGCGAACGTTCCGCCTTTACCTGGATGGTCCAGGGCTCGACGGAATTGATGGGACCTGTGCCCTCTTCGTCCCAGGCTTCTATGGTGAGGGTGCGATATTCCATATCTTCTTTCATGGCGCTCCGGTCAATGGTCACAATGACCTGCCGGGCATCGACCATGCGGTCAACACCGTAGAGATAGAAGACCTGATCCGGACCGTTTGTGTCGCCTTTGACAGGGTTCACATCCACGATAAGGGGAATTTCCACATCTTCATCGTCGTGTGTGATCCGGAAATAGAGCCGCGAATCCAGCGGACCTTCATTAAGAATATAAAATGTCTTGCTGCTTTCATCCTTGCCGAAATCCAGCAGTTTGAGATAAGTGGGGGTGGGGGTTGTGGCGTGAGGCTCCGGAGGATCAGAGGCGATGACAACGGGCAGGCTCACCACTTCCAGAACCAGAGGCACCACCAGAGCACCATCGGAACCGGACACATTGATATACAATTCATAATTGCCGCTTCCGGGAAGGGCGGCTGCAGGACTGGCAACACTCACCAGCACTTCGGCTTCCTGACCCGCCTCCAAAATACCCGTTACCGGCGTGATCTGAAAGATGTCCGAATCCGCACCACCGATGCCCCGGGTACTGAGTCCCCAGGAAAGGCTGGTGCGGCCGGTATTTTTCATGGTCAGCAGAGACTGGGGCTGTTCCACGCCGGCACTGTCCGCGACATTCTGGTAATAGACGCGCAGCGTTTCCGGAGTGACGGAAAGGGTTGTGAGAGATTGGGAGAAGGAGAAGTATACGACCGTATCATGGCCGGGCATGTCGGCGCTGAAGATGCGCAGTCCGAAATCGCCGCGGGAACGCGTCCATTCAACGCGGACACCGGTCTTGCTTTTTGCCGCCAGGCGTCCCGGTTCCGGCGTAAGTGTCATGTCGCCGGGAAGGCTCCGTTCTTCGCCGTCCATACCCTCAAAATAGCGGACCTGCCATTCAAGTGGCTTTTCGCTCAGATTTTCCAATTCAAATACAGCACTCAGAGCTTCGGGCTTCAGATAGACTTTGGAGGGGGAGGCCTGCAAGAGGGGAACCACAACGAGTGACACGGGAACCACCTGCACGGTATTGGCCGAGACAAATCGAAGCGCCACCTGGTCATAGGTGCCCGGTTGCAAGGTGTCACGGCGGGCCGTGACGACCAGATTCTCCACGCCGGGCTGCAGTGTGCCGGAGGTTTTTTCGCAGACCAGCCAGGGCACGGCTGCGGCTGTCCACGGAGCCTCGGTCGAATCGCGCACCACAGTCTCCACAGACCAGTTCAGTGCACGGGACTCATCATTTCTCAAGCTGACCCGGCGCTCGAAAACAGAGGAGCCGAAGGAAATACTCCCCGGTTCCACACTGAATTTCGGTGTGTTTGAACAACCCTGAATGACCAGGGCAAGACACAAGAGAGCCGCAAGTCTGACTGCCAGATCCAATCGTTTTTTCATTGCATCAAGACGCCTTTTTGCTTTTTACAAATCGAATGGGCGGACTGTCCACCCGGGGCGGGTCAGCCGACTGCCGCTATTCATCAATCCAGGAATTCAACAACAACCCCTTCCTGGAAAAGGGTGGTATAGACTGCGGAAAAACTGGGGAGCGGATTCTCATATTTGTCCAGCGTATTGAACGCTGAAAGCCAAACGACATCACCGGCACCCAGCCCGCCATTCAACACATTGTCCTGAAGCGCTTTCCAGTCGGCAATCACATTGTCCACGCCGGAAAGATCAAGCGTTTCCAGATGGAGCAAACCGGCCAGAGCTTCAATCTCCACAATACGGTTGCCCCGTAAATGGACATGGGTAAGCTTGGTCAGCGAAGCCAGGGCATCAATATTTCTCACTTCATTATCATTGAGATTGATCTTGCGCAGGTTTTTGCAATATTCCAGACCGTCCAGACGGTAGACCTGCATGGATGCCGCATTCAAGGTCGTGATCTTTTCCAGATCAGCGCGGGTGAGGAATGGGGAAAGCGGTTTGCTGATCTCCTGACGTATGGCGGCTTCAAGTCCTTTGTCCGGCACGAAAACCACTGGGGAACAGGCCGACAACCCGACCAGGAGACACAGTGCTATCCCCGCAAAAATAAAACGCTGTCTTGAATGGAAGCCCATAATTTTATCCTTCCTTCATGTCTTTATATCGGGCTGTCTCTCCGACCCGGGCCACGCACTCACATATGGCGGCTCATGGGCTGGAAAGGGGACACCGGACCAATCGATTAAAGAATCAGGACAGAACAGCATCATGACTGTTTATCCTCTGATTTACTCGCTGTTAATTGTCAGGCGCTGTGATGGTGCACTTGTCCGCAATGTACCCGGATATGGGAGCAGCACCACCGAAGGCGCCTATGATATTGCTGAACAAGGTTGCAAAAGTGCAAATGAAATCTTCCCAACCGCCCGCTCTTTTTACGGACACACGTGTCATTGGAATCAGGTGCTTCATAACAAACCTCTTCCTTTGTTATGGCCGATAGTTTCAGCCTTCCGGTACGATCTGACGTAAATGAACAAAGGACTACATTCCTTTGTATCCTATAGATTACTCGATTTTCCTTAAAATGTCAAGAATTTATTGCCGATAAAGAGATATGAAAAAGAAAGCCCGACCTTTTGATCAGGCTGCTTCAGAAGGAATGGAACAAGGCCGCTCCCGAAAATTGGTGTACAGATGCTGAGAAAGTCCCGAAAAATACGCTGTGCGAAAAAAGAATGTCCGGCAAAAACAGCAAAATCAGGCACCGATATTGGAGCTGAGCGTCAGCATGGGAAGAAGCATGGCAACGACGAGAAAGCCGATGACAATACCCATGATCACAATCAGAAGAGGTTCAAAAAGTGCTGTAAGTGCCTTTACAGCCCGATCCACTTCCAGGTCATAAGCATCGGCAATACGCTTGGCCACATCGCCGATACGCCCGCTTTCTTCACCTACGGCGAACATGCTCACGACCATGGGCGGAAAGAGAGGCCCTTCGCTCATGGTATCGCTGAGGCTCTCCCCTTCCGTAACGCCTGTGTGCAATTCTGAAACCCGCTCCCGTATGAGTACATTGCTCATGGTATCGGCTGTGATTTTAAGGGAGGTGAGTACCGGCACGCCGTTATCCAGAAGGGTGCCCAGAGTCCGTGCGAATTTCGCCATCTCATATTTTACAATGAGGGTATTGACAGCGGGAATTTTCAGAGCCCATCCGTCAAACTTGCGGCGGCCGGGCTCCGTCCTGTAATAGCGGATGAGCAAAACGATTGCGCCTATAACGCCCAGAAGAACAGCCCACCACCAGGTACCCATGAATTCACAGACCTTCATGACGATGACAGTCGGCAGGGGCAGCTGGGCATTGAAGTCTTCAAAGATGGTGATAAATTTCGGGAATACGAAAGAGATAAGGATGAAAATAGCGCCTGTACCCACGAGAGAAAGAAAAATGGGGTAGATCATGGCGGAAACAGCCTTGCCACGCAATTCCTCTTCCTGCTCGCCGAAAGCACAGATACGCCAGAGCACTTCTTCAAGCATTCCCCCCGTTTCTCCGGCCCGTACCAGACTGCAATACATGGAAGGGAAAATATTCGTATGCTTTTCCAGAGCATCGGCCAGGCTCGACCCTTTCTGCACGTCATCGCGTATCTGATCAACGACCCTTGCCAGCTTCGGATTTTCCGTCTGATCGACCAGGGTACGCAGTGCACGGGTAATCATCATGCCCGACTCACTGAGATTGGCCAGCTGACGCAGAAAGAGATTGCGGTCTTTGATGCGGATACGTTTCAGGGCATCACGGAGACTGTCTTTGGTTTCTTCCTCGCGCTGCTCTTCAACTCGGATGGGAAAATAACCCATCTCACGGAGCCTGGCCACGGCGGCACGTTTGTTCTCCGCCTCGATGGCTCCCGTCAGGGATTCACCGGGTCCTTTTTTCACTTCATATTCGAACTTGGGCATAAATCAGCTCTCTCCCTGGTGAACAGGATCGGCATCAGCCGTGAGTCGAAGCACTTCTTCAGCCGTTGTTTCTCCACTGTACACACGGCGCCAGCCGGCATCACGCAGTGTTTTCATGCCTCTTTTCAAGGCTGCTTTTTTGATTTCTCCCGCATTGGCCCGTTGCAGGGTCATTTCTTTGATCGCGTCGGTAAAGGGCAGCATCTCATAGATGGCGATCCGTCCTCTGTAGCCCGTATGGCGGCAATGTTCGCAGCCCGTACCGCGGATAAAGCGGGCACCGGCAAGATCTTCATCGCTGAGTTCAAACTCCACTTTCAGAAGTTCTCTGTCAGGCTCCCAGGCTTCGCCGCACTGGGTGCAGTTTTTGCGGACCAGACGCTGGGCGACAGAAGCGATGAGCGTACTTGAAATGAGGAAGGGCTCAATACCCATATCAATCAGGCGGGTTACAGCACCGGCACTGTCGTTGGTATGGAGCGTGCTCAGAACCAGGTGACCGGTAAGACTGGAGCGGATGGCCATCTCCGCTGTCTCATAGTCACGAATCTCACCGACAAGCATGATATCGGGGTCGTGGCGCAGCATGGAACGGAGGCCCAGGGAAAAGTCAAAGCCGATGCGGGGCTGTACCTGCATTTGTGAAATACCGCTCAACTGGTATTCAATGGGATCTTCAATGGTGAGAATTTTCCTGTCGATCTGGTTGAGCTTGGCCAGGGCGGCATAGAGGGTTGTTGTTTTACCGCTTCCCGTGGGGCCTGTCACCAGGATGATACCGTGGGGCCTGCTGATAAAGCGGTTGAACAGCGTCATATCTTCCGGGAGAAAGCCCAGCTGGTCCATGGACATTGCCATGGAACTGCGGCTCAGAATACGGATGTTCACTGTTTCACCATGGGGCGTGGGCAGAATGGACACACGGAGGTCATAGCGGTTTTCACCGAAGTTGGCCAGGATCTTGCCGTCCTGAGGCAGGCGCTTTTCGGCAATATTCAGGTTCGCCATGATTTTGACACGGGAGACAATGGCTGCATGAAATCCACGGATGGAGGGGGGCGTGGGCGCCTGATGCAGAATACCGTCTATGCGGTAGCGCACGCGCAGGCTGTCTTCAAAGGGCTCAATATGAATGTCTGTCGTATCAGATTGTATAGCCTCCAGGATGAGCTCATTGACAAATTTGATGATGGAGGCATCAATGGTATCATCGCCCAGATCGGATTCAATGGAAGCACCTTCCAGAGTCAGAACAGGGCCTTCCGCCTCGGCCTCGATAAGCATTTTCTCCATGGTATCCGCACCGACACCGTAGAGTTCTTTGGTGGCACGGGTGATTTCCGCCGGGGTGGTGACAACGGGGTCTATACGGCGGCGCAGCACCATGCGGATATCATCGAGCAGTTGCGGGTTAAGGGGATCGCTGATGGCAACGACCAGCACGCCCCCGCGCTCTTCCACGGGAACAAAGCCGTAGTGCGTTGCGAATCGAGCGGGCGTTTTCTGGGCAATTTCTTTTTCAAGCCCTTTGCGGGAGAGCATGACAAAGGGCATTTCGCAAAATTCAGCCAGCACCTCGTAGAGGCTCTCCTGGGTGGCATAGCCCAGCTGGGGAATGACTGCAAGCAGAGACATGTCATTTTTCTGCGCCTCAGCCCGGGCCCTGTCCAGGCGCGATTCGTCAATAATACCCCGGTGCAACAATAATTTTTCAAAGGCTTTCGGTTCAGCCACGCCCATAGTCTCCCTGATGATTTCTATCCGGAACCGGCACCTGCTGAACACAGCAGCTCATGGCACGGAACTCTTTTGGTTGAAGACGGCATAAAAGAAAGGCACCGTCCTGCCCATAAGATACCATAATAAAGGATTGCGGGGACACTTGAAAGCACAAATGTGACCTGTATCATCCCACGCCCCTCAGGCTGGACCTTCAGCAACTGAAGGGGGAAAGACTGCTGTCAGTCCAGTCGGGCCAGTGCTTCCCGGGCGCAGTCGGCCAGAGCCAGGTGATGGCTTTCCGCTGCACGGTTGAAATAATCCCGGGCCTGTTCCCTATCGTTCAGCTGATCATAACAGGTGTGGCCCATTTCCAGACAGATGCGGTCCACGGCGACGGATTCGGTACACAGGCTGGCCAGGTGCTGCAGCAGAGCCGTGGGATCATCTCTGGAAAAATCCTCTTCACTGACCAGCTGCATCATGGCACGGAGAGCCTCATCGCCCCAGATGTCTTCGGGATATTCGCTGAGGATCAGCTCATAGGAATGAAGAGGGGATTCAGAACGGGCCGCCGCCTCCAGCTGTGCCACGGGCTTGAAGTCCAGAGGAAAGGCCGCGGAAAGCAGGCGTACATGCTTGTTGTTGTCCCAGCTGCGGTTGAACACGGCACGATGCTCCTGCTCCAGCACTTTGTAGCTTGCATAGGCTTTGTCGTATTGCTGCAGGTGGGTATAGTGAATATCAGCAAGCTGCAATAAGGCATCGGCATGAACAGGATCATGAGGGTGGCCGTCTATGGCTTTCTGAAGATAGCTGCTCGCATCGGCATAATGACCCCGGGCGACAAGATCACGGGTCACTTCCATCTCCTGCCGGAGTACACTGGAATCCCGGGGCGTAAGAAATGCTTGCGTCTGGGGTCCCGAGGGTGCTTCGGATCCGGCAAGCATGAAAAAGGCATAGAGCCCGCCACCGAGAATCAGGGCGGCACCAGCCAGAACAAACTTGATGCTCCGCTGCGGAAGAGCTCCCTGTGCCACGGCTTCGCCGGCCTGTATCTGTGCTTTCAGCGTGGGAAGCAGATCTCCCTGCCAGTCATCACTTCGCAGTGTGAGGCTGGGCATGAAATCCTTCAGATCGGACAACTCTTCAGCAAGCACGGGATGGCGTTCCAGAAGAGCTTGCAATTGTGCCGCTTCCTCTTCGGAAAGATCGTCATAGAGCGCCTGGGCCATCAAGGGTTCAGCCTGGCGGCGTGCCCATCGTAACGAGAGGGCATGCAACCGCTTGGAGAAAAAAGATTTTATCAACACACGAACTCCAGAGAAACCGCGAGCCTGTCCCGGCATGTCTGATCTACTCATCAGGCTCCAGGGCTTTCAAATGAGTGCGCATCTTTTGCACAGCACGGAAAAGATGCACTTTCACACAACCGACACTGCAGTTCAGATCTTCGGCAATTTCAGCCAGAGAAAACTCTTCAAAGTGTCGGGCAACAAATACTTTACGCTGCATGGGAGACAGCAAAACAAGACCTTCACGAATATAGGCTTCCAACTCATTGAACTGCGCCTGAGATACGGAATCCACAGAGGGCGTTATCAACGGTGTGGCCGCTGAGCCGGAAAGAAAACCTTCGTCCAGACTTTTATGGCGACGACGCTGGCGGCTTCGTACCAGATCAATGGCCTGATTCGTAGTCACCCGGACCATCCAGGCCAGAAAACGGCCCGTTGGTTTCCAGGCGTCGATGCGCGTATAAATTTTCAAAAGCGCTTCCTGAGCCGCATCAAGGGCGTCTTCACGATTGCCCGTAATACGGAAGGCGGCACCATAAAGGCGTCCCTGATAACGTCTGACAATCTCATCAAAAGCTTCGAGATCGCCTTCGCGAAATGCCAGGCCGAGCGCCTGGTCATCGAAAGATTCATAGTTGTCAGTACGATCAACTTTCATCTGGAAGAACGCCGTTTTTCATATAAAGGTTTACAAATTCCATTATTCCTGCTGCTGCAACAAGGTCGAACGGTCACATCTCTCCTCAAAGGCAAGCCCTTCTATCATAGACTATATTCCCGGGAAGGAGGATTTGTTTCAACTCTTTTGCAAAACACGGACCGTGCAGCACAGAACAGTGGCAGCAAAATCAGCCTTTTTTTAACCAGGTCAATCAGCTCACACACGGAAAAAGTACAATGCGGTATAAAACAGATCTATGGTCTTGACAGATTCACCCTATCCCCGATCCCCTGTCCCCTATCACCTATAATACGCCCCTCCCACATCCGTCCGACTTCCCAGAGACTGCTGATCTCTCCAAGTCTCTTATTTGCCTCAAGGTATTTCTTCAGCCTGTTTTCCACTACAGGGGCGGAGTTGTACATGAAGTAATGGCATGAGTCGCGGTCTTATTTCATTTTGAAATTAAACGACTTGCGGAGATGGCAACACAAACTTCTTCGACAAAATGATCGAAATTGCAAGCCAGTATTACAGAAAAAGACTTCAATGACCTTGCCAGAGAAGTCTTTTCTCTGCATCTCTTTTGGGAAGCGTTATTTGCTTACTGCTATGCTACGCTGTGATCATCAGTGGTCCTAAAAATCTTCATCGTCCTCCGGATCGGTGTACATGCGCAGCCAATCGTCTTCTCGATCAATATCTCCTATACGCTCTTGAGCAGCCTTCTTAACTTCCTGAAGGATATTCCGCAAGACAGTTTCTGTGGATTCGTTGAGGGAGGCCTCTGTTGCATCGGCGAAAGCCACTACAAAATCATAATCGCTGTGAGGAGCCAAATCCTCTTCGCCTTCCGAGTTGAAGAGATGGTGCCATAGCCCAATAACTGCCGGAGCATGTTCTGTCACGATGAGGCGGTTTGTGGGGTAGCAATTGCGGTGCGGATCCGAGGTGATGATAATACCGGCGGTGCCGAAATCCGCTCTGCTATAGTCCGGGTCATGCACCAGCGCAATGATTTTTTGAAGTTCCGGAGAATCAAACAATGCGTCTATTGTCTTTATAAAGTGAACCATGATACGAGCATCTCTTTTGAGCTCCCGCCTGTTGCTTCCAATCTTCTTGTCTATTTTGGCAACGGCGCTGTTGGATATTGTCTCTAAAATAAGCTCAAAAAACTGTTTCTTCATGTTTGCTGTGGCTGTGTCCTTCTGGGATTCAAAAAGTCTCATGGCTCTCAGGATCAGTTTTTTCTGATTCTTTTTCAACCACTCTGCGCCATCGACCCTATGGCCTCGAGGGCATGCTTTGTGCCATTCTTCCGTGGCTTTACTTTTGCTGCTCATAAAGCTAAAGGTTTCTTGTACGTATCCGGCGGATCTCAACCAACCGTGAAAACGATTCAAGTCTTTACGAATCTTTTTGTCACACCAGAATTGCAGCATGGCCTGATAGTACTCCGGAAAGTCATGCTTCTTTGCAGCGGCGATAATGCGTTCAATGTAGTCTTGTTCCGGATAGCCGAATCGGTGGTTCTTCTTGTCGATGTAGACCAGAGCCTCCTCTTCTTTTCCGTCTTCGTCTGTTACGGTGCAGTAACATTTTGTGTAGATATCCCTGTGGCAGCCTTCGTAAAGATCCAGAGAAGCCTCATCTTCTGGCGTGAGCTCCCAGAGCAGTCCGATTGTTTGTGCCTGAACCTCGGACAGTACATTGGCGTATCCCCGTTGGTTGATGAAAAGGCGGTATCCGGGGAGCCAGGCTTTACCCACCAGTTTTGCCATCGGACAGCGCTCGGCCATCTGTGTTTCGTCCAGGTTGGATCCATAAGCAAAGTAGTGTGTCATGTTGAACTCCTTTTACGTTGTTTTTGAGAGTTTTCCAAGTTCAAAAATTGTTCCTATACTGTATATATACGTTTTTTTTCGGAAATTTTGCGTGTCACTTCCAAAAACTTTTTTAAAAGTTTAAAATTATCGAGATAACCCCTGTATTATCAATACCTTAGATGCGTTATTTTTTCGCAAGAGAAAAGTGCGTAATCCCGGAAAAACAATGAGCCAAAAATAGAGGGGAGAAAATTTCACGAGACTCTGTTTTTGTGAAAGAGGAGCAAAAATGAGCAGCCAATTTCTGGATATTTTTGAGATTATAGAGCATTCTCTGGAACTATTTTTGCAGGAATTTCTTCAAGATCCCGACCTGCCGAGCTGCAAAAAAAACGGGATGACGCTCGGCGATGGAAGAGAGTTCGTGGACTGAATGGACAAAATGGACACAGCGTACATAGTCGCAACCAAATGTCACATTTCGAATTGAACCAGGTCATTCACTGAACACAGGGAAAAACACATCTTAACCGAAGAGATGACACTGACACGACCTTCCTTAGAACAACAGATGAACACTGATTAACACTGATAAATTAAAAGCCTTGGGTCGCGCAGCCCTATCCCCTATAATGCGCCCCTCCCACATCCGTCCGATTCGACTGATTCTCAGGAGAAGACCAATCCCCTGAAGTCTTTATAAATATCTGAAGACATACCCCCGCCGTCATCCCGGTTTTTTTGCCTTTTTATTCTCCCAAGAGACAGAATTGTATGTTGTGAGGTTTTAACAGCAGGTCAATGGAGGTCATGGACAAGATGGACAGAGTGGAGGTCATGGACGTGTCAGACTGGCTAAGACTTAACCTTTGTAGGGGCGAAAAATTTTTCGCCCGGGTGTCTGTGTCCTGATTGAGGGTCCCTTTGAATATCAGTGTATGTCAGTATCAATCAGTGGTTCTTTAAAAGCCCAGTTGTCGTATTTCCGGGGAATTTTGTGTTGTTCAGAAGTCCATCCTACATTGAGAGGCCGGGGAATGTTATACTCTTATGAAACAGCCAAGTGCCCGCCCGGTCCGCCCGACAGCTTTCCCTGCTTTTTTCGGGCCTTATTTCCACAGGACAGTCCGGTGCGCTTATCTGAACGAGTGACTTTTTGATTAATTCCGGCAGGATTTTCTTGGATGATGGAAACCCCCATTTTAGATACGATTCATGGTCCCGGCGATCTGAAGCAGCTTCCTTTGGAGTCGCTGGATGCTTTGGTAGCCGAATTGCGTCGCCGTATTTTATATACGGTGAATCAGAACGGCGGTCATCTTGCTTCGCCTCTGGGCGTGGTGGAGTTGACTGTTGCGCTTCATTATTGTTTTGATGCGCCGGAGGACAAGATCATCTGGGACGTGGGTCATCAATGTTATGCCCACAAGCTGCTTACGGGCAGAGCGGATGAGTTTGAGAGTCTGCGCAAAAAAGGCGGTATCAGCGGTTATCCGAAGATGTGCGAAAGTGTCTATGACGCTTTCGGGACGGGCCACAGTTCCACCTCCATCTCGGCGGGTCTGGGTATGGCCATGGCCCGGGATCAGCTGGGGCTGGATCATCATGTCGTGTCGGTCATCGGCGATGGTGCCATGACAGGGGGCATGGCCTTTGAAGCACTGAACCATGTGGGGCATTTGGCTCCGAAAATGCTTGTGATTCTGAACGACAACGAAATGTCCATTTCCCGCAACGTAGGCGCTCTGGCCCATTATTTCAATCGCATGATCACGAACCGGCCCTATAAACGGGCGAAGCAGGATGTGGGCAGTTTTGTGAAGAGCCTCATCAGCGAACGTATGGTTCGGACCATCCAGGAACTTGAAAAATCAGTAAAGGGTTTCATTACCAAAGGAGGACTCTTTCAGGAACTGGGTTTGAATTATATCGGTCCTGTGGACGGTCATGACCTGCCTTTGCTCATTGAATTGCTGAACCGCATCAAAGATATGGAAGGCCCTGTTTTTCTGCACTGTACCACGGAAAAAGGCAAGGGCCTCAAGGCTGCTGAAGAAAATCCCCAGGAATATCATGGTGTGAAGCCTCTGATCCTGGGTGCGGACACGGGAGAAGGGGATGCTCTTCCGGCACAAAAGGAAGCCCATGTCCAGGCCTCAGAACCAGCGGTGAGTTTTACGGATGCTTTCGCGGAGAGGCTGGTCAAGATGGGCGGTGACGATACGCGCATTGTGGCTATTACAGCGGCCATGCCCACGGGTACGGGCCTGTCCAAATTTGAAGAAGCCTATCCCGAGCGCTTTTACGATGTGGGCATTTGCGAGCAGCATGCAGTGACCTTTGCGGCCGGTCTTGCCGTGGAAGGTTTGCGTCCTGTTGTGGCGATTTATTCGACCTTCCTGCAGCGGGGCTATGATCAGCTTATTCATGATGTCTGCCTGCAGAAGCTGCCTGTGGTCTTCGCCGTGGATCGTGCGGGACTCGTGGGCGAAGACAGTCCCACGCAAAATGGCGTCTTTGATCTGTCTTTTCTCCGTGCCGTTCCCGGGCTGCGTGTGGTTGCGCCCCGCGATGCACTGGACACGGAACTCATGCTCCAATGGGCGCTGACACAGGAAATGCCCGTAGCCATGCGCTATGCCCGGAGTGATGCGCCCCTCATCGGCTGTGTGGAGGGCCGTTCCGTGGACAGGAGTGAAAAACTCCGGGAAGGGGAAGACCTCGTTTTCCTGACTGTCGGTCCCTGTGCGGCCCAGGCATTGGAAGCGGCGGAAATGCTGGCGAAGGAAGGCATTGAAGGGGCGGTGATCGATGCCCGTCATGTGAAGCCGCTGGATGAGGCCATGCTGGACAGTATCGCCCATCAGCCCATTGTGACTGTGGAAGAAAACACCTTGCCCGGCGGTTTCGGCAGTGCCGTACTGGAATATTTTGAGGGGCGAAAACGGGGTCAGGCACCTACTCTGCTCCGTATCGGCATTCAGGATCTTTTTGGCGAGCAGGCCACCCGCTCGGAACAGTTGCATATGTATGGTCTTGATGCGGCGTCTCTGGCTGATCAGGCCCGGCTGCTGCTCGGGCAACACAAAGGTGTTTTGCAGGGATAAGGTGAAAGGAAAGTGCCATGTCCATAACACTGACGGTGAACGGGGAAAGCCGGGAATTCGAAGAGGGGACCACGCTTGCAACTCTTGTGGAAAGTCTGGAGTTGAAAGCGGAGCGGCTCGTTGCTCTGGTGAATGAAGATATTGTGGAGCGCAGCCGTTTTTCGGAAACGCCCCTGTCCGATGGGGATACTGTGGAACTCGTTACCTTTCTTCCCGGAGGATGACCATGACACTTTCAGAACGCATCGCCGCTTTTCGCGCAGCTGATCTTTATGTTGTGATTACGGAGGACTTTTGTGCCGGTCGCTCCAGTCTGGAAGTCCTTGATGCCTGCCTGGCTGCAGGGGTCCGGCTGGTACAGCTCAGGGAAAAACATCTGGAAGACCGGGCACTCCATGAACTGGCTCTTCTCTGGCGTGAGCGGTGTAATGCGGCAGGGGCGCTTTTCATTGTTGACGATCGTGTGGACATTGCGCTGGCTGTTGGTGCTGATGGCGTGCATCTGGGCCAGAGCGACCTGCCTTTTGCCGCCGCCAGAGCTATTGCTCCAGAGCTGCTTCTGGGTATTTCCACACACAATCTTGAGGAGGCACTGGAAGCCCAGAGTGCCGGAGCCAGTTATATCAATATCGGACCGATCTTCCCCACAGGTACCAAGGATGTACCCACAGGCCATGTGGGCCCTGCCATGATCGGAAGCATCCGACCCCACCTCACCATTCCTTTCAGCTGCATGGGCGGAATCAAAGAGCACAACCTGGATCAGGTGCTGGCGCAAGGTGCTTCCATTGCCGCCGTGGTCACCGCTGTTACGGCTGCGGAAGATGTGGAAGGAGCGGCTACTGCACTTCGGGAAAAGATTCTTGCCGGAGGGTAATGAGGGGCGAGGGGTGAGGGACGAGGGGCGAGGATGGGTATATGTCTCGAGGTTATGGCATGGGGGAGGGCTGAATGTAAGTTGCCCGATAAAGCGATAGACCCCTTTGGAGTGCGCAAGCCATGCTTGCGCTTTTGGAAGTTTCACATTACGCCTGCAAATACAGCGCAAGCATGGCTTGCGCACTCCAAAGGGGCCTTTGCGATACTATCCGCCATCTTTAGGATGTCGTGAGTTTGTATACAAGAGCTTGAAGGGGCGGGTATGTCCTTGGATCTGTGGACGGAGTGGACAGGTCGGCCTAAGGTTAAAGGCTGGTAGGGGCGAAAAATCTTTCGCCCGGATGGCAGTGGGTGGACAGGTTTCTTATAGTCTCCCAATCTGGTTCCCGGTCTTTTTTGCGTTGTTGTGGGGCATACCTTTATAGACGATCTGGCGCGCAAAAAAATCGGGATGACGCCAACGTGGCGTGGAGCTTGGGTTATAGCGTGGAGAAATTGAAGTGTTGGCGTGTTTGTGGGTTGTATGTCCCGAGGTTATGGCATGGGGGAGGGCTGTGGGTATGTTATAGGGTCTAAAGAACGACTGTGGACGGAATGGACAGACGGGCACGGCATGCCGTGCCCCTACGTGCCCTCGTCCCTCGTCCCTCGCCCCTCGCTCTGGTTTCTCTATTATTAATTATAAATACCCACGTGGTCGGAATGATAAGATCATTAATTATTGTTCACTAATTATTGTATTTTCTCGGGTGGTGTCTGCAGTGCAACGATTGGGCTTTTTAACCCGTGTAGAGGAGCCGCCTGATGAAAAAGCAATTGTTACCGGCCTATGGATATATTACTCTGGTTATATGCCTTGGGGTCGCCCTATCTGCGGAAGGGACCGTCTGTTATGTAAATGGGGAAAGCACTGCTGCAAATCCGGACGGCAGCAGTTGGGCAAAGGCATACAAAGATCTGCAGAGTGCTGTAGATGCAGTTGCTGACCAGGGAGGCGGAGAAATATGGGTTGCTGAAGGCCGCTACACCAGAACGAAAGATCCAGTTCTGACTATGAAAGAAGGTGTCGCTCTCTATGGCGGTTTTGCAGGCACTGAAACTTTCCGGGATCAGCGGGACTGGGAGGCCAACCAAAGCATCATCGACGGAGAAGACACGCGCCGTTGTGTCAAAGGTTCCGACGATGGAGTGCTGGATGGTTTTATTGTTACAGGCGGATATGCCGCAGGCTCCGAAAGCAGCGGCGGGATGTTCAACTATGATTCCTCACCGACGGTGACGAACTGCACATTTACTGAAAACAGGGCTGATTCCTATGGTGGCGGGATGTATAATCATAACTCCTCGCCAACGGTGACTAACTGCAGCTTTACAGAAAATAGCGCTGCTTCCTATGGCGGAGGGATGCATAATTTCAATTCCTCGCCGACATTGACGAACTGCAGCTTTACGAAAAACAGGGCTGATTTGTTTGGCGGCGGGATGCGGAACGAAAATTCCTCGCCAACGTTGACGAACTGTATTTTTCACGAGAATACGGCTACTTTTGGCGGCGGGATATGGAACGAAAATTCTTCGCCCGAGGTGATTGATTGCACCTTTACGAAAAATATGGTTGATTTGCACGGCGGCGGGATATTTAACGAAAATTCCTCGCCGACAATAATGAACTGCAGCTTTACGGAAAATACGGCTGACACGTCGGGCGGAGGGGTGG
>JAAYJV010000024.1 GCA_012522755.1 Candidatus Hydrogenedens sp. | reverse complement strand
TAAAGACTTGAGTGCATAAAAATATCTGGTCAAAAACGAGATATCAAGCCGCAACCGAGACAATATCTTCCCCGGATCATAATACGCTGTCTGCCAATGTGGAAATTGGCGTTCCCAGGAGGCATGACTCCAGGCGATAGAATATCTCAAAGTGTTTAGCTAATGCCGGGCGATTTGCATTCAGCTCTCCCAGATACGTCCGATCAGTCGGATCGGTCGGATCGGTCGGATGTGGGAGGGGCTCGGGTTTGAGTCGGGGCGTTCGTGCTGAGTCAGTGGACAGAGTGAACACAGTGGATCGAGTGGACTTTCTGGGCACGGCATGCCGTGCCCCTACCTGAACCACGCCCCACAGTTTTTCCTATTCCCTCGTCCCTATTTTGACACCTGTTTGGCCTGGGAGCAGTCAATATCCTAAAATAGATGTGGGTGGTGTAGCAGCTTATCAGAAAGCGGTGGAACCCCCTCAGTAGCTTTTTTTATCAACCCCGTTTACAGGAGAGTATAAACATGTCCACAACGCTTGAATACACAAGCCGTCCCGGTTTGATGAGTGCCTACAAAAAAATCTTTTTCGGCGGGCGTGCCAGTTACAAAGGACTGGATTCCCTGCCGCAGCTGGAGGCCCTGTGGAATCAGGCGCTGGACAGTCCGGAGCAGATTCAGAAGTACCGGGAAATCTGCGGCTTCAAGAATGACGGTAATCTGCCCATCCTCTATCCCCATATCATGACCTTCGCCATGCAGATCCACATGCTGGCTGACAAGCGTTTTCCCCTCAAGGCTTTCGGTGCCGTACACACCCGCTCTCATATCCTTCAGCGGCGTGCCATTGCCGAGACGGAAGCGCTCGACCTGAAATGCTTCTTCAGCGGCGTGCGTATTGTGAAGGCCGGTCTTGAAGTGGATCTGACGACAACAGCCACTTCAGAAGGTCAGGTTGTGTGGGAAAGTGTGAACGCTTATCTCTTCCGTGGCAAGAAATTCGGCGAGGTGGGTGAAGCCCATCCCTGGTCGAGCTTCAGCGATCTGGGCGAAGAAAGCGACTTCGAAGACAACTGGCCCATCCCCAAAAAACTGGGGCGTCGCTATGCGAAGGTCACGGGCGATTACAATCCCATTCACATTTCCAGAATCCTGGCGAAGATCTTCGGTTTCAAGCGCGATATCATTCACGGCATGTGGAGTTTTGCCCGCTGTGTCACGGCCCTTCCGGAGCCCGGTATAGACGGGCCGCAGCGTCTTGACATTGCCTTCAAAGGCCCCGTTTTCATGGAAAGCAGCTGCGCTCTCACAGGCGAGGACCAGGACGGTGTCAAACGTTTCAACCTCTTCTGCGGCAAGAATCCCCGGCCTATCCTGCTGGGAAGCCTCACGGCCTGCTCCGAAGAAGATACCCTTATTGAATCCTGAGCCTCTCACCAGGCTCCTATGCCTATCCGGGGACAGTCTCCTCCCTCCCGCTCCGGGAATGAGAAAGGATGGCTGTCCCCTTCTCTTTTTACTCAGATAAAAATCGCTGAGGCACTGGCAACTTTTCTTGCGAGAGCGGCGTGATCAGGCTTTTTCAAATGAGGATCTTCCAGCAACAGTGTCTGAGCATGCTCACGGGCTTCTTCCAGGAGCTGCACATCTTTCAGGAGATCGGCCGCTCTGAAATCGGGAAGGCCTGACTGACGGGCGCCACAATAATCACCGGGACCCCGCAATGCCAGATCAGCCTCGGCAATCTCAAAGCCATTGGTACTTTCTCGAAGCAGTTTCAAGCGTTCCCGGCCTTCAGGAGTTGTGGGTCGGCCGAGAAGGAAACAATGGGACTGGATGCTGCCCCGGCCCACCCGACCCCGGAGCTGGTGCAGCTGGGTGAGTCCGAAGCGGCCCGCATCTTCAATGACCATGGTGGTTGCCGTGGGCGAGTCCACCCCCACTTCAATGACCGTTGTTGAAAAGAGGATGTCAATCTCTCTGTTTTTGAAGGCTGTCATGACCTCTTCTTTTTCCCGGGGATCCAGGCGCCCATGGAGCATGGCACAGCGCAGTCCGGCCAGGGCGCCCCCGGTCAGCTCCAGATAATGATCAATAAGGGGCGTGAGTTCGGCGAAATGCTCTGATTCCTCCACAAGGGGACAGACGATATAACTCTGGCGGCCTTTGGCGGCTTCGTCACGGAGATAGCCATACAGATCCTCCTTTTTCGCATCGGGAACGAGTGCCGTTTTCACGGGCATCCGGCCGGGAGGCATGTCGGGGATGAGGCTGATATCCATGCCGCCATAAAGGGTCAGGGCGAGAGTACGGGGAATGGGCGTGGCCGTCAGATGAAGAATATCGGGGGAGCAGCCTTTGCGCATGAGATCGTCGCGCTGACCCACACCGAAGCGGTGCTGTTCATCGATGATCACGAGCCCCAGACGGTGAAAATTCGTGGTGGGCTGCACGAGGGCATGGGTACCCACGACAACGGGCACTTCGCCCTCTTCAATGGCCGCCCGGAGCTGTGCCGCCCGGGGTGTGGAGGCTGTGAGCAGGGCCGGTTGAATCCCCAGCGGAGCGAGAAGCGTCACGAGAGTTGAGTAATGCTGTTCGGCCAGGATCTCCGTAGGCGCCATGAAAGCGACCTGAGAGCCTGAGTCCACAGCGGCCGTAAGGGCATGAAGGGCCACCAGCGTTTTGCCACAGCCCACATCGCCCTGAACGAGTCGGAACATGGGCCGCTTTGACCCCATATCGGCGAAAATCGCCTCCACGGCTTTCTGCTGTCCGGCGGTGAGTTCAAAGGGAAGACTGCGGCGAAGCTTCTGCAGCAGAGGCCCCTCCGTATCATGGACCAGACCGCTCTCTTCTTCGGCATGTCTCGCCCGCCGCTGGAGAATGGCGCATTGCATGACCAGCAACTCTTCATAGACCAGACGGCGCCGTCCTGCTTCGGCCCGGTCCCTGTTATCCGGAAAATGCACGGCTTGCAGCGCTTCGGCCAGGGGCATGAGCTGAAGTTGTTCAAGAAGGGAAGGAGGGAGACTTTCTTCCACAGAGGCTCCCGTCTTTTCCAGAGCTGTATGGATCCACAGCCGGAGCATGCGCTGGGATACTCCTTCCGTAAGGCCATAGACGGGCACAATCCGACCCGTATGCAGGGTCCCTCCCCTTTCTTCCTCGCTCCAGGCTTCATACTCAGGATTCTGAAGGCTAAGGCCTTTATATTCGCCCACGGTGCCTGTGAAGAAGGCTCGCACCCCTTTGCGCAAGGCGCTCCGGACCAGAAAACCACGACCGAAAAGACTGATTTTGATCCGCCCCGTGCCGTCATCCACTTCCAGAAGTGCCATGTTTTTTCCGCCCCGCAGCGAAAGGGAACGGGCGGCCACAATTTCACCGCAGAGATTAACCTTATCCCCCACTTTCACATCAGCGATATTGTGAATTTTCGAGCGGTCCTGATAGTCCCGGGGCAAATGAAAGAGCAGGTCTTCCAGCGTGTGTATACCGAGTGTTTTGAGAAGAGCAGCCCGCTTTTCGGCAATTCCGGGAAGCACCGTCACCGGGTCGCTGAGGAACAGGGGTTCATCCGCAGAGAGCTTTGTATCGGAAAGAGGGGCTGTCATCAGAAATCTCCCAGGCCCTCAAAGAGATCCTGCGAAACTTCCTTCATCTCCATCACTTCGTTGAGCATGCGGGGAAGTTCATCCATCGGCAAAGCGCAGGCTTCCACATCTGCTGGAAGCGGGTCCGTGGCGGAGATGAGAACAGCTTTTCCCTGCTGGATCGCATGCCGGGCTGTGGCGATACTGCCTCCCGTTTTACGGGGTTCCACCACACAGACGAGCCTGGCCTGGGCGGCAATGGTGGCATTGCGTGCGAGTGCGGCCGCCGTGTGCCATCCTGTTGCAGGCATATATTCGCTCATGAGCAAAAGACGCCCTTCATCAGCAGGCCTGTGCCAGTTATCGGGAATCGCATAGGTATGAATACCCTGAGGCAGAAGAACAATGGAACTTTTCCCGGCATCGAGGGCGCCATTGTGCCCCGCCATATCCACGCCGCTGGCACCGCCACTGACCAGGACACAACCTGCTTCGGCGATCCTGGCTCCACAGTGGAAGGCTTTTTCCGCACCCTCAGGGCTGACTTTGCGACGGCCCACAACAGCACAAGCCGGCTCTTTCAACAATTCGGGATTGCCCTGATAATAGAGGAAAGGAGGGGCATCATCCTTCAACATTTTCTTCCACTGTCGGGGATAGTCCTGATGGTGCAGGGTGATGATACCCACTGTTTCGGAGAGAGCCTCCAGAAGGAATGCACCTTCGGCCAGATCATTTTCAGTGACTTTCTGGAGGGCGGCCAGAGCATGATTTTCCAGTGCCGGGGCGCGCTCAGCCAGCTCATAAGGGCCCAGACTCAGAGCCTCGCGCAGAGATATGCCCACACGCTGAAGCTCTCTCATCATGCGATTGATACTTCTTCGACCCATCCCCTTGACGCCACTTATAACCCATAAGGTGGCACATTCTCGCAAATAATCATCCATGGTCGTTACTATGATTCCCTCTGTCTGCAACAGATCACAGCGGTGTTTTCAAGCTGAATCAGCCCTGGTTCTTCGAAGGAGACGAAGCCCGTACCGCTTCCTCCCAGTCAGGGCCTTTTGTTTATCCGGGGCTGGCGCATACTCCGGCCGCCATGGTCCCAGTGGCGACGATAGCGCAGCCAGCCGGCCGGACGATGGCGATACTCCACATCGGCACTGAATCCTCCTGCGCCTTTCACGCTGAGCCCTTTGCCCTTTTCCACGACGACAGCTCCCTGATCTTCTTCTTTGCTGCTGATCGGCTGATCACTGGCACGCCGGTTGGGTTTCAGTCCTTTGTCCACCTGCCGTTGCCAGTCCCGGGTAAAGGGCTGGTTCCGGGTATCTGTGGACAGACAGCCGGTGAGAAGCAGACACAGGGTCGCCAGAAGCAATAGCGGCGAGCGGATCCTGGAAAACATCGTGCTGAAGAGTTGTCTTGTCATACTATCCATGATACCATAAAGGGCCTGAAAGTTCCCTTAATTTTTTTTTGCCTGGAGAGTGTATCATGCCTTCTTTTTTGCCTGTTCTCTGGAAAGACCAGCGTCTTTTTATTCTCGATCAGACCTTGCTGCCTCTGGAAAAAATCATGGTGGAGCTGGACAACGCGCAAGCGGTATGGGATGCCATCAAAAGTCTGCAGGTACGCGGTGCTCCGGCCATCGGCGTATGCGCCGCCTATGGAATGATCGTGGGGATCCGTGAACAGGATCCGGGTGATGACAGTGCCTTCCGTGCAGCAGCGGCAAAGGTGAAAATTTTTCTTGCCACTTCACGACCCACAGCTGTCAATCTCTTTTATGCCCTCGACAGAATGGAAGCCTGTCTGAACCAGTGCGGAGAAAGTACACCGCAACAACTCTTTGACCTTCTGGAAAAAGAGGCTACAGCGATTTTTGACGAAGATGTCGCCATGTGCCGTGCCATCGGCGCTCACGGTGCGTCCCTCATCGACGAAGGGATGGGCATACTCACCCATTGCAATGCCGGCGGCCTGGCCACCTCAGGCTATGGCACAGCACTGGCGCCCCTCTATACGGCTCACGAACAGGGACGGCGTTTCCGTGTCTACGCCGATGAGACCCGTCCCTTGCTGCAGGGCGCCCGACTCACCGCCTGGGAACTCATGGAAAGCGGCATTGATGTGACCCTGCTCTGTGACAACATGGCCGCCATGCTCCTGGCATCGGGGAAGGTGGATATCGTCATTGTCGGAGCGGACCGCATTGCCGCCAATGGCGACACGGCCAATAAGATCGGAACCTATGGGGTCGCCCTGCTGGCGAAGCATCATGGTATTCCCTTTTATGTGGCTGCTCCCGCAAGCACCTTCGACGCACAGACGGCGACAGGTGCCGATATCCCCATTGAAGAACGGGATGCCGATGAAGTGCGCTGTCATGGTGGGAAGCTGCTCGCCCCGCCGCAGGTGAAAGTGTATAACCCGGCCTTTGATGTGACGCCGATGGAGTTGATTACGGGATTTATCACGGATCAGGGAATTTTATCAGGGGCCAGAGAATAGGGGCGAGGGGCGAGGGGCGAGGGGCGAGGTAAAACCGTGGGGCGTGGTTCAGGTAGGGGCACGGCATGCCGTGCCCAGATGGCCCAATTGGTCCCTGAGACATACCCCCCCCACCGTCATTCCTGCGAAAACAGGAATCTTGCGTATATTAAAGTCCTCATGTCGCATTAAGATTCCTGCTTTCGCAGGAATGACCCCCCAGGCGAAGAGCAAGGGGCGAGGAGCCAGAGGC
>JAAYJV010000003.1 GCA_012522755.1 Candidatus Hydrogenedens sp. | reverse complement strand
TTCTGAGCATGAACCTTCACATGGATGTCATCGCCAGGCTCAATGGCATGAATGGTCAGCTTTGTTGTGGACGAAATGGCAGATTTCGGTATCAGAATACGGCTTTGCGTTGCGTTGGTGATTGTCAGTTCGCCTTGGTCGTGAGGCAAGGTTTCTACAGCGGGACCATAGAATTCAGGCAGCAGCCGGGGACCCACCGACAAACAAATGGGCAGCTGCTCGATTTTCTCATACATTCTCAGCAGTTTTTCTTCATTGTTGAAGTTGGCGCGTGACTCGTAAGGCATTTCAACCTCATGCCCCAGGTAGTACTGCACCTCAGCTTGAGAAAACTGAATATTGTGCAAATGGGTGCCCAAGTTTCGACGGAGCAAATAGGCGGTTGCATCCTTTTCTTCAACATCCCCAAGGTTATAACGATTGCGGTACAGCATCACATCCAGCTCAACCAGCATCTTCATGTCAAGACCGATTTCCTTAAAGCACTGGTTCGCGATGTTGGTGACATCCTGTGTGGAGCAGCGGATGTTGAGGTTCTCCCCGCGGCAGGCAACCGGCATATCATCCAGAGTCTTAATCTCCTGGCCGTCAAAGGGGTGGATCTTTCCTTGGTCAATGAGAGACTTGATGTAGTCACGGCGTTGCTTAATGAAGTGATAAAGGAGTCTGGGGATGGGCAGTTTTCTCGGCGCATTATCTGTTTTGCCCCCAGGCTTTAATTTGTTAGTGCCTCTCTCCGTGCTCTGCCTCATCACCATGTAATATGCATCAGGACAAGCGGTAAAACTGCGGAAATCCCCAAAGTTAATGCCCGCAGCTTCCGAGTTGCGCAGCCCGGTGAAGAACATAAGGCAAAGCGCAAGCATTCGTCCATCCTGTTGATCAAAATCCGCAAAGAGCTTGTGAAACAACGCTATTTCTTCATATGCATCCAGAGATTTCCTCAGTTTAGGCGCTGCCTTTGTGGATGCTCCACTTTCAGTATCATTCTCAGGAGAAGCGAAGTGCGAGTACTCGAGAATATCGTCACACACTTTCATGCATTTGTTGCCGTATGAAAACAGGATTCGAAACAAATATTCAAAGCCTCGCATGGTGCTGTCCTCGTAAGGTTTAAGGTTGCCAATATTTTTCGCTGCCTTGATGTTGCGAATCTGATCAAGGGCTTCCTCAAGCTCTTCCTTTGTGAAATCCGCCATGGCTTTGTGTCCATCAACATGAGGCAAGAGGGTATCCAGATAATCACGCAAGTAGTCGGCCTTTGTTTTTTCGCCCCACGAACGGATCATGATTTGCGGGATGAAGCCACTCTTCTCTTCAAGTTCATGGTAGAAGCGTTTTAACACGCCAAACATGCTGGGTTGACCGGGTTTCAGCGAATGCTCACTGTAACCGGTGTTGTCAAAGGTACTCAAGATATTATTCTCCACTCTATTTCCTCCTTTTCTGGTGCCTGATCAGGCTGGCATTGTGGCCATGCTGGCTTGTGATGGTGATCTCAAGTTCGAGCCCACGTTGCTGCTGAACCGAAATTTCCATTGCAGCGATTTCGTTTTCCGTGGGAGTTGCTGACTCTTCAATGTGTGCTTCTTCGCTGTGCTTCTCGATTTCTGTGAAGATGCGTGCAGGCAATGGGACCTGAAGCAGATGCTCCATCCTCACAAGTTTTTCATACATAGCAAACTGTGAATCATCACGCTCATAGTCAATGTAGTGCTTGCTTGCGGTATCCATCAGTGTCAAACCGAGCATTGTACGCAGCTCACCATCAATCATACGACCATGCTCAGTTGCCCTGTACTTGAAGTCCTCCCTGAAAATGTCGCTGCCATAATATGAAAGGTTTGTTTCCACAGTGCCGCGAACACGATCTGGAATCTGAAAGACTTCATCAGGGATATCAAGGCTTGTGACAACCCTTTTAAGCGCTTTTGAGACTTCTCGAGGTGAAAGAAAATTGGCTTGGTCACCAGGGTCAGGGCTGTTGGTTTTCACAAAAAGGGGATACTGATCCAGCTCCTTATTTGTGAGCTTGAAGAATGCTTTCAGTTCAGCTTTTCTGATCATGAGATCTTTTGCCAACAACGGGGGACAGGGTATACCGCGAATGTTGCCTGTGTTCTCGAACGACGTGTAGCCAGACACATTGCGCACCTGCCGGTAGATCCGAAATTGGCAGAAATTATACACGGGAACTGCGCGAAAATCCTCCCAATGTAAAGCGCACAAACTGTTCCCGTCTATGCCAAGGGTCAACCTTGCCATGCATGCCAACCGGAGAGCCTCATCCTCGATACCAAGTATCTCTTGAAGAGCAGAACGACGTTCTTGCGGTGTAAAATGCCGTTTGATTAATGGACTACGGGTTTCAGAAAATGCGGGGTCTTGGTATAGGATGCTATTTTCTGGCTGGCTGAGGTCCTCAATCGGGTTCTCCTTTATAAGTCCTCTTTTGACTGCTGCAGCCATGAAGTTGCGGAGAACACTCACATACTTACGACGACTGGTCACCGAGTCTTCAGGGAATGTGTTACAGATCAACTCCAGAATCGATGCATAAGTGGGGGAGCTATCCTCACAAATGGTGCCCACATCGCTCAGCATGAGCCGTCTCAACCTAACAGATTCTTCCTCGGACAGGTCAGACTCACACTCAGGATTGGTGTACCAGATTGTACTCAGCGACACATTTACTCCAAGCGAGTAATCTGCCATTGCTTTCGCAACTAGATGGCGGACATCCAGCTTGTTGATCTGTTCAAAGGGGTATTCCTTCAAGGCCCAATCATGAGCATCTGCCTTGGCGACGTTGTACTTGTACTTCGTAGACGAGGAGATTGACTCCCACGGACCGGTTGGACCACTGTCGCTGGACTTGCGCATCAGAAAAAATGCTGTGACACGCCGGAAACCACCGTCTTTAGAATAATCGAATCTGTACCCTATCTGTAGTTCGCGGGTGAACGGAACTTGGTTCGCTGAGACGTAATTCCGTGTACTAACCAATTTCCCGCGCCAATGCAGGTTTGAGTGAACCAAACGAAGGCTTTTACCCTTCAAGGCCTTTGTGTTCAAGCTGGCTCTTTTGGGGTAACTGCTTCTCTCGAGATACATTCGTCCATTCGCGACCACAAGATTGATTCGGGTGATCCTGACCTGAAGCCGAGAAAACTGCTCGGTTTTCAAATGCGTAAAGAGATCGAGCATCTTTCTACGAGGAGTCGTAGCCCGCTCAATTCCCTGAGGCAACAAGGTGACCTGCTGCAGCGTAAAGTCTGTATGCACACCTCTGAACACCTGATCTACTTCATTATCGCTTGGCTTAGGTGCACATCCGGTGAAAAGCACAATGTTACAAGTGTGGCAAAGGCGGGCAGACAATTCTGAAAACAATCCGTTCAGAATACGGCTGTTGTAGTTCTTGTTGGATTGATTGAAGGCCAAGCAGGTTATGTCTTTGCGCGACGGTATGCCACTTTTGAGCTGTTTATAAGTTAGAACGGAAAGATTCGCTCGATACTCTTTTCCTGGTTCTCTCTTTTCATACCGGCTGGGTTCTACAAACGGCCACCAGCGCTTGATCAGGCGATATTCCTGAATGTAAGGGTTGCTATACAC
>JAAYJV010000023.1 GCA_012522755.1 Candidatus Hydrogenedens sp. | reverse complement strand
AGCTTCGCCGCACCATAGGGATACGGAGGAACTGCGTTTTCGTGTACCCCCCCGCCTGGAGCCGTATCTCAAACAATCCCCAAAAACCCGAAATACCTGGCGGCAGGCCGTTTACCGCAACGCAGGGCAAGGGCTGACCCATGGTAATTTGAGGAAGGTTCAAAACCAGTCCCCGAATACGGGCGTTCTCCAGATTAATCAGTGACGCATCTGTCAGGCGGTCAGCATCCCGGGCATTGAATACGCACTTGCGCATTTCAACACCATCCGGCCATCGGAGATCCCACCATGAGCGCTTGCGTTTCGCCAACCCCCCGGATGAATTCAGATAACCGACCGTCATCTGTTCAACCCAGTATGGCAAGGGATGGGACCGCAGCCGTTCAGCAGCCTGCACATCAACTTCCTCCGAAATGCCGTAAATAGATGACGTCTCTCGAGTCTGCCGGATCTCATCCCGTATCCGCTCCACCGTTTGATCGACAGAGGCTTCGATATTTTCCGGGTTAAGAATAGCCGACGCGAATACATCCTCGAACAATTCACCAGCCTGGGCGGAGTCAAGCACATCGCCTGTCTTGTCGATGCCGAACTCATTGAAGATCACCGATAATTTCTGCTCCAGCACTTCGCGAACACGGAATTCCACTGAATCTTCTATAACGAAATTAACCGCCCGTACCGTCCTGGGCTGTCCGATACGGTCGACACGGCCTATCCGCTGTTCAAGGCGCATTGGATTCCAGGGAAGATCATAGTTGATGATCACGTGGGCAAACTGCAGATTCAGGCCTTCGCCGCCCGCGTCTGTGGAAACGAGAACGCGGTGCGTTTTCCGGAAGGCATCCTGGACTTCTTTTCTTTCTTCCATGTCCATGGAACCATTCAGAGTGACCACCGGGATTCCACGGGCTTCAAGAAACTCTTTCAGCATCTGCTGTGTAGGGACAAATTCGGTAAAGACCAATACCTTCAGGTCCGGTTCGTTTTCCTCGGCCTGCAGTTGATAAATCCACTCAATCAATGCCTCAGCCTTTGCGTCGGATCCGGCCTGTTCACAGCGAACTGCCGCATCCAGCAGGGTTTCTACATGGGTCATTTCACTCTGCAGGGCCGATATTTGGGATTTCAGCAGTTCATCAAGCAGTTCCTGTCCATCCATGTCGTACAGTTCATCGTAATCCTCCGCTTTTTCCGGACCATTCTCCACCTCTGCCAAGCGCATGCCGGCCTGCGCTTCTCCACCTCTGAGAACGGAAAGGCGCCGTTCCAGCGTGGTGCGAATAGCCCGGGTGCTGGAAACCACCAGGCGCTGCAAAAGGATCATTAGAAACCCGATGTGCCGTTTCTTTTCTCGCAGGGCCTGGTTGTAACCTTCGCGCACGTACTCGGTCACATCCTCGTAGAGAACCTGCTGCAGGTGATGGCGGTTTTCCCATGCTACGGGAATCATCTGGGTGCGTCGGGGTTTAAAAAGGGGTTTGCCTTCTGCATCGATGGCTCTTCGTTTCTCGGTGCGGATGATATAGGGGGCCACTCGTTCACGGGAGACGCTGCCCATATCAGGAAAGGCTTCCTCATCCAACAGATTCATCAACCGGTGAAAAGCGTCAGTCTTTCCCTGGTGAGGTGTGGCAGAAAGCAACAGTACATAAGGGGCCGCCTCCGCGAGCCCCTTTCCAAGCTTATAGCGGGCAACCTGATCTGTGCTTCCGCCCAGCCGGTGCGCTTCATCAACCACTACTAAGTCCCAACCGGCAGTGACAAGCTCCTCGAAACGATTTCGGTTGTATGCGGCAATCCGTTCTTTTGTCCAGCCACGCCGTTTTTCTACAGGTTTAACGGAATCAAGGGATACAATGACCTGGTCAAACAAGGACCATGCAGAACCTCTATTTTCTGCACCAGAAGCCATACGCTGCAACGTGGTAATGTCTTCTCCCAGCACGAGCTGGAACTGTTCGTTGAAATGGGTCTGCATCTCTGCTACCCACTGGGTGGCCAGCCCCTTCGGCGCAACAACAAGAGTGCGGCGTACCAAACCGCGCAGTTTGAGTTCCCGCATGACAAGGCCGGCTTCTATAGTCTTGCCGAGCCCTACCTCGTCGGCAAGAAGATAGCGCACACGGTCTCCCGAGATGGCGCGGGACAAGGCCTGGAGCTGATGGGGCAGCGGAATGACGTTAGATTCCATGGGCGCCAGTAAAATAGTACCGTCAGAAGCTCCGGCAGAGCCTTCGAGCACATCAGCCACTTTGGCCGCTGAGGAAACATAGGCAATACGGTTCGCTTCGACCTCCGGCTGCAAATCTACATTCAATGGCCGCAAGGCGGAACGGGGCACACGAACTATCGTATCCTGGTTTGGCAGCCAGACACGGCACATCGTCTGCCCCCACAATGTCTGTTCTTCTATGACCTTGCAGGCACTGTTATGAACTGTGCTGTATTGCCATATGTTTTCGCTCAATGTTATTCCCGCCAAATTCATTATCGTCCTGCATTGATTCGTTTATATCTTTGATCAAAGGCCTCTTTGCCACCTTCCATCACTCGGCATATTTCATCCCTTATGGAAGGCTCCTGAAGTCCACCCTGTGTCACGATTCGGGTTTGCCCAGACCTCACATCAAGGGCGATGACGTTTTCCGCATCACCATTCACGACGATGTTGGCGTTGTGCGTGACCACCAAAACCTGCCGCTTCTGTTTGATCTCCCTCAGTTGCGTTACGATCAGGTCATAGATCAAGTGGTTGTCGAGATCGTCTTCTGGCTGATCAAGCACGAGAGGTTCATTGCCATACGAAAGGATAAAGGCCAGAAGAGCAGCAGTTTTTTGCCCCGGCGATCCTTGCTCTACTGGTTTGAAGCTCCCACCGTCCTTGAGGCTGTATTTGACGTCCAAGGAGTCATCGGGAAACCAGCACCGGATTCGATCTATTTGCTCGGGAGTCAGCCCCTGAATGTGGGAGACAAAACGTCGATCCTTGGTTTCAGCCACCGCCGTTGTATCGTTCGCATGGATGGCCAGCAGCGATGATTTCAATGCCGCAATTTTTTCTTCCATGGTCTT